>UROS01000009.1 GCA_900549445.1 uncultured Porphyromonadaceae bacterium
CCTGAAGCTCGGCCTGACGGTTCATGAGCGCCTCCATCTTGTCGGGATCCTCGAGGATCTCGGGGTCGCCGAACTGCTCGTTGACCTTGTCGAACTCGGCAAGGAGGTCGAGCACGGGCTGCACCCCTTCGCGAACCACTTCGATGACGGTTTTCTGCGGGTCGAGCTGCGGATCCTGCTCAAGGTACCCCACGGTATAGCTGGGAGAGAACACCACTTCGCCCTGGAAACTCTTGTCGATTCCGGCAATGATTTTCAGAAGCGAGGACTTACCGGAGCCGTTGAGACCGATAATGCCGATTTTTGCGCCGTAGAAAAATGAGAGGTATATGTTTTTGAGAACCTGTTTCTGGGGAGGATATGTTTTCGACACACCCACCATCGAGAATATTATCTTCTTATCGTCTGCCATTGTATTATAGGAAATAGAGGATTGATGCGGAGAGTTATTTCTTATTGGGAGCGTAGCGCACGGGATAGTCGCAGCGGGTTTTGCCGGCGATTATGTTGTTGAGTTTGCCGCGGATGAGTTGCTTGCGGATGAGCGACACGTGGTCGATGTAGAGTTTCCCTTCGAGATGGTCGCATTCGTGCTGCACTATGCGGGCGAGGAATCCGGAGATTTCCTCGGTATGGGGTTTGAAGTCCTCGTCGAGCCAGCTGAGCCGTATATGCTCGGTGCGGCTCACGTTTTCCGACAGGCCCGGGAGGCTGAGGCACCCCTCGGCACGGGTTATTTTATCCCCGTCGAGCACCTCGATTTCGGGGTTTATGAGAGTGAGCGTGCGGCCGGCGCATTCCGGGAAAGAATCTTTCACAGGGTCGGCGTCGATGACCACAATGCGGTCGTTGCGGCCTATCTGGGGGGCGGCGAGCCCCACGCCTTCCGATGCATACATGGTCTCGAACATGTCGGCCACGAGCTTTTTCAGATCGGGATAGTCCGGCTTCACCGGAGAGGATATTTTTCTTAAGACGGGATGACCGTAAAGGTAAACCGGAAGTTTCATATCGTATATAAATGTTTTGTTGTCATATCATACTTGAATGTCGCGGCTGTCGAGATAGCCGTTGAGGATAATCACTGCAGCCATGCGGTCGATGGCGCCCTTGTCGCGGCGGTCTGATTTCTTTACGCCCGAGTCGAGCATCGCACGGTGGGCGAGGGTGGAGGTGAAGCGCTCGTCGTGAAACACCACGGGGACGCCCGGCAATTCCTTTTTCAGCCGGCTGACGGCGGGAGTGATGTAGCGCATCGACTCGGAGGGCTCGCCTGCCATGGTGGTTGGGAGGCCGACGATTATCCCGTCGACGGTTTCGCGGGATACGTAGTCTTTGACAAACGCAATGAGCTGAGCCGACGGCACGGTGGCGAGAGCCGTCGCGACAATCCGCAGCGGGTCGGTCACGGCAATGCCGCAGCGCTTCCTTCCGTAGTCAATGGCGAGTAATCTTCCCATATATTCAGCTATATCCGTAAAAGCTTACAAAGTTACTCAAAATCCGCGATATAAAAAAACTCCCGCGAATGTTTGGATTACGCGGGAGTCTTTATAATGTCGATATGGGTCAGACAGACCGTTTCAGCCTCAGGCTTTGGGCATTTTTGCTTCCCAGCCGAGGGCGCTTGCGCCGAGCACGGCGGCGTCGGCTTCCTTGAGTTCGGAGGGGATGACTTTTACTTTGCCCTTGAAAGCGTGGAACATATTCTTTTCCATCGACTCGCGGATTGGACGCATGAGGAGTTCTCCCGATTTAGCGAGACCGCCGAAGAGGATGATTGCTTCGGGCGAGGAGAATACGGTGAAATCGGCAAACGCTTCGCCGAGTATGTTGCCGGTGTATTCAAAGATTTCGTTTGCGAGTTTGTCGCCGTTCACGGCAGCATCGTAAACGTCTTTCGAGGTAATCTGCTCGATGGGGAGGTTGCGGAGCGTGGAGGGCTCGGTGCGTATTTCGAGGAATTCGCGGGCTGTGCGTGCCACTCCGGTGGCTGAGCAGTAGGCTTCGAGGCAGCCGGTACGGCCGCAGCCGCAGAGGCGTCCGTTGTTGCGCTTCATTATCACGTGGCCGAGTTCGCCGGCAAAACCGTCGTGGCCGTATACGAGCTGGCCGTTGATTACGATGCCGCTGCCAACGCCGGTGCCGAGGGTAATCATTATGAAGTCTTTGAGACCGCGGGCTGCCCCGTAGGTCATTTCGCCGATGGCGGCGGCGTTGGCGTCGTTGGTAATAGCCACGGGCACGCCGAATTTGTCGCTGAGCAGCTGGGCCATGGGCAGCGGGGTAGGCCAGGGTATGTTGACGAGGCGCTCTATCATGCCGGTGTAGTAGTTGGCGTTGGGCGCTCCCACGCCGATGCCGTGGATTTTGTCGACGGCATCGTTGGCTACGAGCAGGCGTGTCACCTCTTCGTAGAGCTCATTTATGTAATCGTTGACGTCGCTGTGTTTCAGGGTTTTGATCGAGGAGGAAGCTATGACGGCGCCGCGGGCGTCGACTATGCCGAAAACAGTGTTGGTACCACCTATGTCGATACCAAGTACGTAAGGTTTGCTCATGATGATGATTTATAAGTAAGTTGTTATTGGTTTCAGAGTTACTGGTTTCATCTGCAAAGATAACGTTTTATTTCAAAAACGGATGCAATCAAATCCAAACATTCATTAATTCGCCTGAAATTCCCCGCTTCTTATGCTTTTTTATTATATAATGTGGCGGAAAAACCGCCCTGATTGCGTAACTTTGCAAATTAAACGCAAAAACCTGACACATTTATAATCCAATCATATTTTTCAGAATGCATACTTTCACTTCCGTCATAAAATATATTTCGCTCGTTTTCGCGACAGCCGTAGTGCTCTGTGGCGCCACCGCCTGCTCCTCCGACAAAAAAAACGAGCCTGATGCGCCCGACAAGGACGCCACACGCACCGTGCTCGTTTACATGATCGCCGACAATTCGCTCGGCTCGCTGAAGTGCGACGAGGCCGACATCAGCGAGATGCGGCAGGCGGCGGCCACGACCGGCTTCAACGGCGGCCGTCTGCTCGTTTACCACAACCGCCGCGGCACCGCCAGCGGAAAGGTGCCCGTGTTGTTGGAAATCAGGAAAAACAGCGTGGACACGCTGCGTTTCTACCCCGATGATCCCACGGTGTATTCCACCGACACTGTAAGAATGCGTGAGGTATTCGCCGACATGAAACGCTTTGCGCCCGCATCGGACTACGGGCTGGTTCTCTGGAGTCACGGCTCGGGCTGGACTGAAGGAACCGGTGCCCGCTCGCCGCAGAAACGTGCGTTCGGCGAGGACCGCAAGCGCAACATGAAGGTGACGTCGCTGGCCCGCGCCCTTTACGGACAAGGCTTCTCGTTCGTTTATTTCGACTGCTGCCTGATGGGCACTGTAGAGGTCGCCTACGAATTGCGCCACGCCGCGCCGGTAATTGTGGCGTCGGGTACGGAACTGCCGTTGCCCGGCATGCCCTACGACGAGAATCTGCAATACCTTTTCGCCACTCCGCAGGCTAAGCTGACAGAGGCCGCACGCAACACGTTCGAGTGGTACGGCGCACAGGAGGACGGCTCGTTGCGCTGCTCCATGACGGCAATCCGAACAGCCGGACTCGACGCGCTCGCCGAAGCTACCCGCCGGGTGTTTGCGGAAGCGTTCACCGATTTCGAGACCGATTTTTCCGACGTCCAGCCCTACGACCGCCCCGGGGTTGTCACATGTACCCTCTGGGACATGGAAGACTACATAGAGACCATGCTCGCCTCCCGCACCCTCCTGCCTGCTGAACGCCGTTCCCGGCTGCTCGCCGACTGGCGCGCCGCACTGGCCGGGTGTGTTGACTACGCCGAGGCTCACTCCCGCATATTGGGCGACCTGACCGTAAAGCGCTACTGCGGACTCGGTTCGTATGTCGTGGCGTGGCGCTCCGACGCCGACTACCGCGGATATAAGAACCAAAGCTGGTGGAAAGACGTTGTTTCTACAGCACCGGCGTTTGCCGACTGAGAAGCATTCACCACTGATAATCATCATTCACTATGTTTCAACTGCCCGAAGCGGCGGAACCTGCCGCCCAGCCTATAGAAATAGATCCCGGTTCGGGACTCGCGGCGCTCAAGGCGCTGTCGCTCGACGACCTTATCGAGAAACTGGCCCGTAACATGATAGATTTCGCCATTTCGCTGGCGATAGCTATCGTGGTGTTCTACATCGGCAAGTTCGTGATCGGCAAAATCTACGACCTCGTGGAGAACATAATGAGCCGGCGCAATATCGACCGTTCGCTTACGTCGTTTGTGCTCTCGCTCATTCGCATTGTGCTCTATTTCATTCTGATAGTGACCGTTATCGGCATTCTCGGCATTGAGACGAGCTCATTCCTGGCGCTGTTCGCCTCAGCAGGCGTCGCCATCGGTATGGCGCTGAGCGGCACGCTCCAGAATTTTGCCGGAGGAGTGCTGATTCTGCTGCTTAAACCGTACAGAATAGGTGATTACATCGAGGCGCAGGGCTATGCCGGAACCGTAACGGAAATCGAAATTTTCAATACTATAATATGCACTCCCGACAATAAGTCGATAATCATCCCCAACGGAGGGCTCTCAACCGGCTCGATCAACAATTACTCGCGCGAGGCACTGCGGCGTGTCGACTGGACCATATCCATCTCCTATGGCGACAGTGTGGATGCCGCCCGCGAGGCGATTCTCAGGATGCTCGCATCCGACAGCCGCGTGCTCACCGGCGCCGACAGTTCGGAGGCGCAGAAAATCGAGGATGAGGCCGAGGAAGATGACTACAACCGCAGCCATCCCGAGGTGGCAGAGCAGGGAAACCGCAAGTCCTTCTGGGATCGCCTGTTGCGTCGCTCCGCCAGGAAGATCGCCGAGCGTCACCGCCGGTGCATGGAGCGTCGCCGCCGCAACCGGGTGCGCGCGAAGGTAGCCATCGACTGTACTCCGGTGGTGCGTCTTGCCAATATGGGCGCTTCGAGTATCGACCTGACAGTCAGGGCATGGGTTGCCTCCGCCGACTATTGGGGTGTTTATTTCGACTTCAACGAACGGTTCTACAGCGAGCTCCCCGAGGCCGCCGGAATATCGTTCCCCTACCCGAAACTCGACGTCAACCTCACGAAAAACCTTTGAACCCGATATATTTAACAAAAATTGCGTTATGGGAAAAATCTATAAGAGCATGATTGAACTGACGGGCAACACTCCGCTCGTTGAGCTTACCAATATCGAGAAACAACTTGGACTGAAGGCCCGTGTGCTCGCCAAACTCGAATCCTATAACCCGGCGGGAAGCATGAAAGACCGCGTGGCGCTTGCAATGATCGAGGACGCAGAGCAGAAAGGTCTTCTGAAGCCCGGAGCCACCATCATTGAGCCTACAAGCGGCAACACCGGAATCGGACTTGCCTGGGTGGCGTCGCTGCGCGGCTACAAGTGCATTCTCACCATGCCCGATACCATGAGCGTGGAGCGCCGCAATCTCCTGCGCGCCCTCGGTGCCGAACTCGTGCTCACCCCCGGTGCCAGGGGAATGAAGGGCGCCATCGAGCGTGCCGAAGAGATACGCGACAATACTCCCGGATCAATCATCCTGGGTCAGTTCGACAATCCCGCGAATGCCGCCGTCCACGGCCGCACAACCGCGCGCGAAATCTGGGACGATACTGACGGATCTGTCGACATTCTCGTGGCCGGTGTTGGAACCGGCGGTTCGCTTTGCGGCACCGGAGCCGCACTCAAACGCCGCAAGCCTTCGGTGGAGGTGATAGCCGTTGAACCTGCCGATTCACCCGTGCTGTCGGGCGGAGACCCCGGCCCTCACACGATTCAGGGAATCGGTGCCGGATTCGTCCCCGGCAACTATGACCCGTCGGTGGTCGACGGCATTATGTGCGCTACCGGCGACGACTCATTTCGCGCTGCGCGCCTTCTCGCAAGTAAGGAGGCGATTATCGCGGGAATCTCCTCCGGAGCTGCCGCGTGGGCTGCAATCGAACTTGCGAAGATGCCGGAAAACGAGGGCAAGACAATCGTAGTGCTTCTCCCCGATACCGGCCAGCGTTATCTTTCCACCATGCTTTTTGCATTCGACGAAAAACCTCTGTAGGAATGAATCAGGAGCAGACCAACAACCCGCTGATTTACCGTTCGGAGACGGTAGAGAGGCTCTGCCGCCCGCTCACGGAGCCCGGACCCGTACTTGCAGGCCATACGGGACGCCTGCCGTCGGTTGAGCGCCTGAACCATATAATCAGGCTCGTGAGCGAAGTGATGTTTCCCGACTTTTTTGACGATCAGACACCCTCGCGCCGCGTGTTTCCGAGTGCCACGGCCGTGCGCCTCGACGAGATTTCCGAGGAACTTTCCCGGCAGATCCGCCGCGCTATCCGGCTTACCCCTCCCGGCTCCCGTCCCTCCGACCCGGGAGCCATTGCGGCTGAGACGGCCGAGGAATTCATAAGGCGGTTGCCCGACCTGCGCGACATTCTGCTTACCGACGTCGACGCCATGTATGCCAATGATCCCGCTGCCAACGACCGCTCGGAGGTTATCTTCTGTTATCCCGCATTCAAGGGCATGATGTACTACCGCCTCGCCCACGCCCTCCTGGAAATGAACGTGCCGCTGCTGCCGCGCATCATCACCGAGTCGGCCCATTCGCTTACCGGAATCGACATTCATCCGGGAGCCGTGATCGGCCCCTATTTCAGCATTGACCATGGAACGGGCGTGGTGATAGGGGAGACCTGCCGCATCGGCCACCACGTGAGCATCTATCAGGGCGTTACGCTCGGCGCCCGTAATTTCGTGCTCGACGACAGCGGAAAGCCAATCAACCTGCCGCGGCATCCCATTCTCGAGGACTACGTGACGGTCTACTCCAACGCTACGATTCTCGGCCGCATCACTGTGGGGCACCACGCAGTGGTGGGCGGCAACGTGTGGGTGACGCGCGACGTTCCCCCGCATGCCCGTCTGCTCCAGCGTGCCCCGCTTGAGACAAAGTTTGACGGCGGTCTGGGTATCTGAGAAAATAAAATTTAGAATTTAGAATTTAAAATTCTGATTGCATATCCGCATTATGCAGAGAGTATTATTCCATTCAACGGTTTTCGGACCTATACATTCGCGGCGTCTCGGCACGTCGCTCGGTGTGAATCTCAGTCCCGACGACGGGAAAGTGTGCTCCTTCGACTGCCTCTACTGCGAGGCGGGCTACAACGCGCAGGGCACCGGCACTACCGGCCTGCCCCCGCGCGAAAAGGTGCGCGCCGACCTTGAGACGAAGCTCCGTGCCATGAAAGAGGCCGGCGAGCGTCTCGACGTAATCACCTTTTCCGGCAACGGCGAACCGACCCTCCATTCTGATTTCGAGGGAATTGTGGACGACACCATAGCTCTGCGCGACGAATATTTCCCCGACGTGAAGATTTCGGTGCTCAGCAATTCCACCCGGCTCGGAAAGCCGTCGGTTGAGCGGGCGCTCCGCCGTGTAGACAACAACATTCTGAAACTCGACTCAGCCATAACGCCCACCATGCGGCTCATCGACCGCCCGGTGTCGGCTGATTTCACCTCACAGAAGGTAATCGGGGAGCTGTGCCGGTTTGGCGACAGTTGTATAATACAGACCATGCTCCTCCGCGGCGAGCACGACGGAAAGAGAGTCGACAACACCACCCCGGAAGAAATAGCCGCACTGCTCGATGCCTATTCCCGCATCCGTCCGCGCGAGGTGATGCTCTATTCCATCGACCGCAAGACCCCCGAGGAGCACCTCGAAAAGGTGAGTCGCGAGGAGCTGGAGAAAGTGGCAGAGAAAGTCCGTTCGCTTGGTATCAATACTATTGTCAGCTGAAAAATGGAAGTTCTTACTCCGCAACCGCTCCGCCAGGGTGACCGCATAGCCATCTGCGCCCCTTCGAGCATCATAAAGCCCCAGTGTGTCTACGAGGCCATGGACGTGCTGCGCGACCAGGGTTGGGATCCCTACGTGACGCCTAACACCTTCGACCGTTTCGGCACTTACTCCGGAACCGACCGCCAGCGCGGCGACGACGTTGTGCAGGCGCTCTCCGATCCTTCGACACGTGCAATCATCTGTGCCCGCGGCGGCTACGGTTTCGTGCATCTGCTTGAGCGGCTCGACAGTCTCGATTTCCGCTCCGACCCGAAATGGGTGGTAGGCTACAGCGACATAAGCGCCTTCCATGCCCTGATGACACGTCATGGCATTGCGTCGCTCCACGCTCCCATGACCAAGCACATAGCCACCCACAAGGGGGAGGACGAGGATTCGCAGCGACTCTTTGCGATTCTGCGCGGCGAGCTGCCGCCGGTGGAAATAGAACCGAACGAATTTGATCGTCGCGGAAAGGTGACAGCACCTGTTACAGGCGGCAATCTCGCCGTGATTGCAGGACTATTCGCCACGCCGTTCGACGTCATAAAACCCGGCAACATTCTGTTTATCGAAGATATAGCCGAGCCGGTCTACAAGGTGGAGCGTATAATGTACCAGCTCCGGCTCAACGGCGTGCTCGGCAAACTTGGCGGCCTGATTGTAGGACGTTTTACCGATTATAAGCCCGATGCCGACTTCGAGTCGATGGAGGGCATGATTTCCGCCATGCTCCGGGGCTACGACTACCCCGTGGCGTTCGGAATGCCATTAGGCCATGTCGACCACAACATTCCGATGCCTTGCGCTCTCACCGCCACCCTCGACGTCACCTCCTCCGGTGCCACCCTGACCTGGGAATAAGATATTGAAAAAAGAATCCGGCTTGAGGCGATTTTCGCAAATCGCTTCAGCCGGAATTAAACAATAGCTTATTCAATAAAATAGATTACACCTATGAGGGCGTAGCTCGTTATCTGTTTTTCCGATGCAAAGTTACAACCTGTTGTGATTGTGTGAAATACCCAATTATAGGTATTTTTCATGCTCTCTGTGCCACTGACCCTATTCGGGATTTACTGCAAATTTGCAGTAAATCCCGAATAGAACTGCGCCGGAAAAGCGTCGGAGAGGCGATATATGGGGCCAATGTAAAAAAGCGGTTGTTAAAAACATCGTAAAAGCCCTGGAAGGGCGATATAACTTAACCCATTGCGGAGCTGTGGGCAAACCGTCACCTCTCCACATTCGAGGCGAGCCGCGGAGCCGCGACGCCCCGAAACCGGCGTTAGCCAAAGCACGCGAATTTTTAACATTTCAACCGACTTTTGCGATTGATCGGATATATGCTGAACTTCAGCAAAAATAATCCCTCGGTCAGAAGATTGCGACATTATCGCAATGGTGTCTGACGAATCGTGTATTATCTTTGCACTGTCGGTCGTAGGGGACAGGGCGGATTAATCGGCAGCGGTGATGAGGAAGCGGGTACCGTCGTAGCGGAAATCGATTACCCCCATGGCGTAGAGGGTGACTGTGAGTTCTTCTGCCGCCTGAAGCGATATATGGGCGCTTACGGCGAAATCGTGGAGGGTTGTCCCTGTGGCAGCAAGCTCGAGCAACTGTTTTCCTGCATCGGTCAGTGACATTACGGTGGCCGCAGAGGCGGCACGCCGGCGCCATGCGCTGACCATGAGAGGCGGTGCCGATATGTTTTCATCAGCCACCCGGTAGTAAGCGCGGAGTTTGCCTTCCGGTTCTTTAACCATAACGGGCTTTTCGGGCGCCGCGGCGATCTCCACACGCACCACTATGGCTCCCCCTTCGCATCGGAACGGGGTGATTTCGAGTTTCTGAGGAGGGATGCAGTACATTTCCGCGGCCTGCTCCACAACGAAGATGTCTTCCTCGTTGCGTACTCCGGCCACGACGCCGTTGTCCTTCACGCCCACGAGGAGCCGGCCGCCGCTGTTGTTGGCGAAAGCCGAGATGCTGCGGGCTATCTTCCGGGCGTCGGATATGGCGAATTTGAAATCCTGATGTTCGTGTTCGCCCTCTTCGATTAGCCGGGCTATATAGTATTTCCCTTTTATACCCTTGAGGTCTTTCATTTCGGAGTGTCGGAAATGCGGCTCAGAAGGGTGTGAAGAATTTCGAAAGTGCGCTTGGGGGCATCTTCCCAAAAGTTTTCATACTGGCTGATGTTGTCGGCTCCCCCGGGGGTGTCGGAGATGACGCGCATGCAATAGAAGAGCACACCCTTTAGGTTGCACACCTGAGCTATGGCTGCCGACTCCATGTCGACAGCCTTTACGTCGGGGGAGACACTGCGGATGAATTCCACTTCGGAAGGCTTCGACACGAAGAGATCGCCCGATGCGATCAGACCGCGCTTTACCCGCGGATTGTTCAGATCGTCGAGCAGATGCATGTTGACGGTCTCGAAGTATTTCGGGCATCCGGGCACCTGTCCCCATTCCTCGCCTATGCACCAGAAGTCGTGGTAAGCCACGCGGTCGGCTATCACCACGTCGAGCACTCCGGCGTCGGAACCCGTTCCGCCCGCAACTCCGGTGTTGATTACGATTTCGGGCTCGAAAACATCGATGAGCGTCAGGGCGCCCATTGCCGCGTTGACTTTTCCGATACCGCACTGCATGGCTACGACGTCATTGCCGGCAACGGTGCCGATATGGAAGGTGAAATTGTTCTTTACCGTCTCATGACGGT
The DNA here is from genome assembly GCA_900549445.1 of uncultured Porphyromonadaceae bacterium. GTDB lineage: Bacteria > Bacteroidota > Bacteroidia > Bacteroidales > Muribaculaceae > Duncaniella. Next base: position 10,667 of record UROS01000009.1, read on the forward strand.
TTTCGAGCAGCGGAAGGAGCAGGTCAAGCTCCTTCCGCATGGCTACGATTATGCCTATTTTCATTTTGTGTCAGGATTTTGGATGGATTTCGGAGATTCAGTCAAGCAGATCGGGGCGTAGGCGGCGTGTGCGCTCAAGAGCCTGTTCGTGGCGCCAGTCGTCGATCTTCGCCTGATGTCCCGACAGAAGGATGTCGGGCACACCCCAGCCTTTGTACTCGGCCGGACGGGTGTAGACGGGGGGTGCCAGCAGGTTGTCCTGAAACGAGTCGGAAAGCGCGCTCTGCTCGTCGCCGATGGCACCCGGGATGAGGCGCACGATGGCGTCGGTGATTATTATGGCGGGAATTTCGCCGCCGGTGAGCACGTAGTCGCCGATGGAGATTTCACGGGTCACGAGGTGATCGCGCACACGCTGATCAACCCCCTTGTAGTGCCCGCAGAGAATTATGATGTTCTCGCAGAGCGACAGGGAGTTTGCCATCGGCTGGGTGAGTCGTTCCCCGTCGGGGGCGGTGAAGATCACCTCGTCGTAGTCGCGCTCGGCTTTCAGCGCCGATATGGCACGGTCGATGGGCTCGATCTGCATCACCATGCCTGCCTCGCCGCCGAAAGGATAGTCGTCGACCTTGCGGTAGCGGTTGGTGGTGTAGTCGCGGAGATTGTGGACTACGATTTCCGCCAGACCTTTGTCCTGGGCGCGTTTGAGTATGGAGCAGCCCAGGGGCGACTCGAGCATTTCGGGCAGTACGGTAAGAATGTCGATTCTCATCTCGCGGAATTATTTCTTCTTGCCCTGACGCTTCTGCTGCTCGCGCAGAGCTGCCTGCTGCTGGCGCTGCATCTCTTCGAGGCGTGCCATGAAACCGCTCTTTTTGCGGGGTTTACGGGCGTTTTCGGCCATCTGGGCGCGCATCTTGTCTTCGCTTACAACGTGGCGGAACACGTAGGTCTGCACGATGGTGATAAGCAGCGACAGGAAGTAGTAGTAGCTCAGGCCGGCGGCGTAGTTGTTGAAGAACACGAGGAACATAAGCGGCATAAGATACATCATCCACTTCATGCCGGGCATTGCCGACTGCGAGGGCTGGTTCTGCATGTTGATGCGCGTGTAGAGAATGTTAGTCACGGTCATCAAAAGGCAGAAGAGGCTTATATGGTTACCGAAATAGTTGGTGATCAGGGGTATGTTGCCGCTCCACGATATGATGGCGTCAGGTGCGGAGAGGTCTTTCGCCCAGAGGAACGATTCGCCGCGCAGCTCTATGGCAGAGGGGAAGAACGAGAACATCGCCACGAGGATAGGCATCTGCAGAAGCAGAGGCAGACAGCCCGACATCGGGTTGGCGCCGGCGCGCGAGTAGAGAGCCATGGTCTCCTGCTGGCGCTTCATGGCGTTTTCGTTGCCCGGATACTTGTCGTTGATGGCTTTGATTTCAGGCGCGAGCAGACGCATGCGGGCCTGCGACATGTAACTCTTGTAGGTGAACGGGAAAAGGATAATCTTTATGAACACCGTCAGCAGGAAGATGATCAGACCGTAGCTGGTGATGAACTTGCCGAGGAAAGTGAATACCGGAATCACGATGAGGGTGTTGATCCAGCGGAAGATGGGCCAGCCCAGCGGTATCACCTTCGTAAGGTGCATGTTGTCGTCGGGATAGATGGTGGTCTCGAGCTCGCTCATGAGCGGATAGAGGTTCGGGCCGAGGAAGAACACGAACGATGCGGGCTCTTCGAGCTTGGGAGAATATTCGAGAGTGGTCTGCGACTGCATGAACTTGAGGTAGTCGGGGTCGTTCTTCAGCACTGCCGACTGAAGTTCGGCCGACGAGAAGTTCTTGTCGGCCATGAGGATGGCGGAGAAGAACTGGTTTTTGTAACCGATCCACTTAACGCGCTCGTCGAGATCCTCGCGGGCGTCGCTCCCCTCGCTGAGATTGTCTACGTCGCCGTCGGGGAACATATAATAGAGGGCGCTGTTGCGTTCCTCAAACATACGGCCGGCCTCGTTGCGCTGCATCTTGAGATCCCAGCTGAAATCCATCGAGGCAACGTTGGCGGGGACAATCTTGGTCATTCCCTGCTGCACAACATCCATTTTCACCAGGTAGGAACCGGGGAGAAGCGTGTAGCGGAGAGCCCATGAGGCGCCGTCGCCGAGGTCAAGGCGCATCTCAACCACCGAATCGCTGACCACGGCAGGGTTGAAGTAGAATTCGCGGGTGTCGAAGCGCTGGTTGGCGGTGGTGATGGTGAATCCGTAGTTGCCCGTTTCGGGCGACATCAGGGTCACTTTAGTGGAGTCGTAGCGGTTGTAGTTGTTGAGGATGGCGCGCGAGATTATGCCACCTTTGTTGGAGATTTCAAGAGTGAGATTCTCGTTGGCGAGTTTCACGGTGGTGGAATCGCCGCTCAGATAGCGGGCGAATCCGCGGTATTTCGCGGCGTTGCGCAGCCCGTCGCGCAGCGACGTGATGGCAGCCTTTGCAACCGAGGGCTTGAAATCATCCCAGTTGTTGGCGAGCATCTGTTCTACGGGCACCTCGTTGCCGTCAACGGATACTGTTCCGCCGACTTTGCCGTCGGCGGAAAGAGTTAGGTGCAGGTTGTCGACGTTGAGAGCCGACACCCCCGACGAGTCGCGCACGCCCAGTTCGCGGACTGTTGCTGCCACGGTGGCGGCTTCGGAGGGGTTGATAGAGTCGAAAGTCAGGACGTCGGGCGACGTCGACACGCGGTTTTGTTCCGCCTGCATCTGTTCGGCTTGCTCGCGCTGCCGTTCGAGCTCCTCCTCCGACGGGCGGTTGAGATACATGAATCCCATGATAACCGCGCCCATGAGGAGAAGTCCAATCAGTGAGTTTTTGTCCATTATTATTTATCTTGTTATTTATTTTTATCGCTGTGGTACTTTATCGCCTCGCGGATAAAGTCGAGGAAGAGGGGATGGGGCGACAGTACGGTAGATGAATATTCGGGGTGATACTGGGTGCCTATATACCAGCGCTTTTCGGGTATCTCCACCACCTCCACCAGATGGGATGCGGGATTCTCGCCCACGCAGTGCATGCCGGCGCCCTCGAACCGCTCGCGGTAGTCGTTGTTGAACTCGAAGCGGTGGCGGTGGCGTTCGCTGATGGTTTCCGTACCGTAGGCGCGGCAGGCGCGCGATTCAGGGCGCAGACGGCAGTCGTAAGCCCCCAGGCGCATGGTGCCTCCCATGTTGGAGATGCTTTTCTGCTCCTCCATGAGGTCGATTACGTTGTGGGGTGTCTGCACGTCCATTTCCGTTGAGTTGGCGTCTGCGAGGCCGAGCACGTTGCGGGCGAACTCGATGACCATGCACTGCATGCCGAGGCAGATGCCGAAAGTGGGCACGTCGTGCTCGCGGCACCATTTCAGGGCCGTGAACTTGCCCTCGATGCCGCGCTGCCCGAATCCGGGCGCCACGATTACTCCATCGAGGCCCGAAAGCAGTTCGTCGGCATTGCCGCTGTCGAGTTTCTCGCTGTGGATATATTTTATCTTGAGCCGCCGGTTGTTGTAGGTTGCGGCCTGGAAGAGCGATTCGTCGATTGACTTGTAGGCATCCTGAAGCTCGACGTATTTGCCTACGAGTCCGATCGTTACGGTCTCCTCGGCAGTGTGCATGCGATCCAGGAAGTCGAGCCACGGCTTCATGTGTGGCTCTCCCTCTACCGGCACTCCTGCCTTGCGCATGACGATTTCGTCGAGGTGCTGGCGGTGCATTTCAACCGGAACCTCATAGATCGAGGGCACGTCGATCGACTGGATTACGGCGTCGGGCGACACGTTGCAGAACTGGGCGATTTTCCGCCGCATCTGCACGGGAATGTCGTGCTCGGTGCGCAATACGAGGATGTCAGGCTGTATGCCCGCCTGCTGAAGAAATTTCACGCTATGCTGCGTAGGCTTGGTTTTCAGCTCTTTTGCCGCTTTTATGTAGGGCACGTAGGTGAGGTGGATGCAGATGCAGCCGCTTCCCATCTCCCAGCGCAGCTGGCGTACGGCCTCCAGAAACGGGGTCGACTCGATGTCGCCCACGGTGCCGCCGATTTCAGTTATGATGAAGTCGAAATTGCCGGTGTTGCCGAGCGCCTTCACGTTGCGCTTTATCTCGTCGGTGATGTGGGGGATGATCTGTACGGTTTTGCCGAGGTAGTCGCCGCGGCGCTCCTTGTCGATGACGCTCTGGTATATTCTGCCGGTGGTTATATTGTTGGCGCGTGTGGTGCGCACGTTGGTGAACCGTTCGTAGTGGCCGAGGTCAAGGTCGGCCTCATGACCGTCTATGGTCACATAGCATTCGCCGTGCTCGTAGGGGTTGAGCGTTCCGGGATCTATATTGATGTATGGATCGAATTTCTGGATGGTTACCCTGAAACCGCGCGCCTTGAGCAGACACGCAAGCGAGGAAGAGATGATTCCTTTGCCAAGGGATGAAACTACGCCTCCGGTGACGAAAATATACTTAGGTTCCATTGTTGAGAATTAAGAATGCAAATTTACGAAAATTCAGTCAAATGCAAGCCGGCTTTTACCGTTTTGTCTTTCTTACGGGGTCGCAGGTGAGCCCTACGCCGAGTTTTTTGAATACTTTGTGGTCGACTTCGCCAAGCATCACCGTGGAGTGCACCTGGCAGCCGTAGAGTTCGGGCAGTTTTTCGAGGGCGCGGCGGCAGTTGGCGTCGTGGGTCGACAGCACGGAGAGCGCCACGAGCACCTCGTCGGTGTGAAGCCGCGGATTATGGCTGCGGAGATAGTTGATTTTGGTATTCTGGATTGGCTCTATCATTTCCTGCGGGATGAGCTTAACGCTGTGGTCGATGCCTGCGAGATACTTGGTGGCGTTGAGGATGAGAGCTGCGCTCGGACCGAGCAGGTCGCTGGTCTCGGCGGTGATTATGGTACCGTCCGAAAGCTCGATGGCCGAGCAGGGTACCCCGCTCTTCTCGGCGCGCTGCCGTGCCGCCACGGTGGGACGCCGGTAGGAGGTGTCGATTTTGGCCTGCTTGAAAAGGAGAAGGATTTTGTTTACCTCGCTTTCGTTGCCGTCGCCGAGAGCCATACGGTTGAGCGCCTCGTAGTAGCGGCGGATTATCTCGTCCTTCGATGCGCGGCAGCATACCTCGTCGTCGTTGATGCAGAAACCTACCATGTTGACCCCCATGTCGGTCGGCGACTTGTAGGGGTTCTCGCCGTAAATCCCTTCGAAAAGGGTGTTGAGAACGGGGAAGATCTCAATGTCGCGGTTGTAGTTTATGGCTATTTTCCCGTAGGCCTCAAGATGGAAGGGGTCGATCATGTTCACGTCGTTGAGGTCGGCGGTGGCCGCCTCGTAGGCGATATTTACGGGGTGTTTAAGCGGAAGGCTCCACACCGGAAATGTCTCGAATTTGGCATATCCGGCCTCAATCCCGCGCTTGTGCTCGTTGTAGAGCTGACTGAGGCAGACCGCCATCTTGCCGCTGCCGGGGCCGGGGGCGGTTACTATTACGAGCGGACGGGTGGTCTCAACATAGTCGTTTTTGCCGAACCCCTCGTCGGAGTCGATGAGTCCCACGTTGGTAGGATAGCCCTCTATGGTGTAGTGAACGTAGGTTCGGATGCCGAGACGGTCGAGCTTGGCGCGGAAAGCGTCAGCACTGCTTTGCCCGTTGTAATGGGTCACTACAACGGAGCTAACGAGGAATCCGCGCGAACGGAAAGCGTCGCGCAGACGGAGAACGTCCATGTCGTAGGTGATTCCGAGGTCGCCGCGGACTTTGTTTTTCTCGATGTCGCGGGCGCTGATAACAATGACTATTTCTGCGTGGTCAGACAGCTGGCTCAGCATCCGGAGCTTGCTGTCGGGCTGAAACCCCGGGAGCACGCGCGAGGCGTGATAGTCGTCAAACAATTTTCCACCGAGTTCAAGATAAAGCTTGTTGCCGAACTGGGCAATACGCTCTTTAATGTGCTCAGACTGTATTCTGAGGTACTTTTCGTTGTCAAATCCGTATTTCATAACGGATTACAAAATTAGTGGTTTTTCACCAATTTGCCAAAATTTTTTTGTCTGCCGCGGTAAAAAGATTATATTTGCATTTTAAGTGCTTTCATCACTGCAAAACAATTGATTTGTTTTTTGTTATACATATATAATCATCTGAACTAATTATCCCGGTTATGAAAATTTTTTCGAGAATAATGATGGCGGCAGCCATGCTGGGCTGCTCGGCTGCGGCTTCGGCACAGTATTATGAACTCGCCAACCAGATTACCAACGTGCTTTCGCCAGCGCTGTCCGGCTCTATGAACTATAAGGGCTACGTCGATGTTTCCGGTGTGGCCGGCGTTGGGCACAACCGCGCCAATTTCATCGGTATTTCCACCACCCAGGGATTTCAGTACAGCTCATGGTTCTTTATGGGCGCCGGCATTGGCATTGATGTGGCGATGGCGCAGGATACTGACTACAGCGGGCGTCCTGATTACGACACTCCGTGGTGGGCTGACCGTGCCGCCGATAAAACTAAGGCCATGCTCCCGATTTTCTCTGATTTCAGGTTCAACATTGGCAGTGGAAATCAGGATCCGTCGTTCTTTATCGATCTTAAACTTGGCGCGGCGTGGCTTCTTGGCGATAATTATCTGGAACTCCGCGACGTGAGGATGGGTAACGGCGCGCAGTTTTATTTCAAACCGTCGTTAGGTGTGAGGGTGCCTCTCAGTTCGAAAAATCCGAAGCAGGCCGTGAATTTCGGAGTCACCTATCAGCTGCTGACTTCCGACAATAACTATTCCTGGTACGGCAATTCGGTGACACTGAGTTCTTTCGGCGCCACAATCGGATTCGAATGGTAAAGTTTCTCCCGGCGGTTTAACATAAAAAACGGGAAGCGCGGATGGGGCTTCCCGTTTTTTATGCTGATAGTCGGATTTCAGTATCAGTCGATGAGCTCGTCGGCTTTGTAGCCGCCCATCTCGCGGATGGCGTTCTTGAGCATGGTGTACTGCTGGTAGAGGTTGTTGACGGCAACTTCACCCTTGGTGTAGTCGTGCATCGGGCTCTTGAGGAAGAAGCTGAGGAAGCGCTGGATGCCGTAGCGGCCGGCGCGGGCAGCGAGGTCGCTGAGGAGCACGAGGTCGAGGCAGAGGGGAGCGGCGAGGATAGAGTCGCGGCAGAGGAAGTTGATCTTTATCTGCATGGGGTAGCCCATCCAGCCGAAGATGTCGATGTTGTCCCAGCCTTCCTTGTTGTCGTTGCGGGGAGGATAGTAGTTGATGCGTACCTTGTGGTAGTAGTCGGTGTAGAGGTCAGGCTGGTTCTCGGGAACGAGGATGGTTTCGAGGGTAGACAGCTTGGATACCTCTTTTGTGCGGAAGTTGGCGGGTTCATCAAGCACGAGACCGTCGCGGTTGCCGAGGATGTTGGTCGAGAACCAACCGCTCAGTCCGAGGCAACGGGTGCCGATGATGGGTGCGAAGCCTGATTTCACAAGGGTCTGGCCGGTCTTGAAGTCCTTGCCGGCGATAGGCATCTTGGTCTTTTCGGCGAGTTCCCACATTGCGGGGATGTCGACGGTGGTGTTGGGGGCGCCCATGATGAAGGGGCAGCCTTCGGTAAGTGCTGCGTAAGCGTAGCACATGGAGGGTGCGATATGCTCCTTGTCGTCGGCTTTCATTGCAGCCTCAAGGTCGGCGAGGTGATAGTGAACCTTTTCGTCTACGGGAACGTAAACCTCGGTGGAAGCGGCCCAGAGAACAACCACGCGGTCAACACCGGTTTCTTTCTTGAAGTTGCGGATGTCTTCGCGAATCTGCTCTGTCATGTCCCAGCGGTCTTTGCAGGTCTTCACGTTGTCGCCGTCGAGGCGCGAAGCGTAGTTGTGGTCGAAAGCGGCCTTCATGGGGACGATCTTCACGAGTTCGTCTTTCACCGGCTCGATATCTTTCTCCTTGAGCACCTCAGCGTTGATTGCGCTCTCGTAAGCGTTGGCGGGATAAACGTCCCATGCGCCGAACACGATGTCGTTGAGGTTTGCGATGGGAACTATTTCGTTGTAGTGGAGATATTTCTTTTCGGCGCCTTCGCCAACTCGCATTTTGTCGTACTGAGTCATGGAGCCGACAGGCTTGGCAAGACCTTTGCGGGCCATGAGGACACCGGTCATGAATGTAGAGCTCACGGCTCCGAGGCCGACAACGAGCACACCGAGTTTACCGGTGGCGGGCTTAACGTTTGTAGCTTTCATTTTTCTGATAATAATGAGTTTTTTGATATATTCTGGATTAGAAACGTGACTTCGGCGCTTTTGCAGCACGTAGCGGTTCGGTTGCGCCGAAAAACGCGGTAAAAGTAGTCATACTTTTTCAATTGCAAAATTATTTTTATTTAAAAAACAATTATGTTTTGCTAATAAAAGTTATAAACCGCGCTTAATAGTTTACAGGGGTTAAATTTAATATTTATTTGCGATATAAATGTATTCGAGTGTTAACGGAGTGATGGGCGATTTTCTCACTGAAATGCAGGCTGGCGGTCTGCTTTTCAGGCGTGAACCGACACTAACGCCTCGGCGAGACAGCGGAGCGCTTTCAGAATGCACGAACGGGGCGACGCAACGTTGAAGCGCATGAATCCTTCTCCTTCAGGGCCGAACATGGTGCCGCTGTTGAGAGCCAGATGAGCGCCGCAGGTAAACAGTCTTTCCAGTTCCGTCTGTTTCAGTCCCAGTTCGCGGCAGTCGAGCCATACGAGAAATGACGCCTCGGGGCGCCAGGGCCGGATCATGGGCAGGTTTTCCGCGCAGAATTCCTCTACGGTGCGTATGTTGTCCTCTATATAAGATGTGGCTGCATTAAGCCATTCCAAACCGTTGCGGTAGGCTGCTTCGGTGGCGATGGTGGCGAAAAAGGTGGGTTCGCAGAACTCGTTTGTCTGCATCCAGCTGAAAAATCCGTCGCGTAGTTCGGGATTTTTTATTACAATCCATGAGCTGACGAGGCCCGGGATATTGAATGTCTTCGACGGAGCGCCGAGAGCTATGCCGCATTTCTCTGCTTCGGGACACGAGTCGAGGAAAGGGTAGTGCGGTTTGCCGTAGAGCACCAGGTCGCCGTGAATTTCGTCGGAAATCACCGTCACGCCGTAGCGGCAGGCGAGCTTGGCCACCTGAGCGAGGGTTTCGCGGCTCCATTGGATTCCGGCGGGATTGTGGGGATTACAGAGAATCATCAGCCGCGGATGCTCCGTGGCGAAAATGCGCTCGAGCCCTTCCATGTCCATTTCATACGAGCGGTCGGCTGTTTCGCGGAGCGGATTGCAGAGAAGGGTGCGGTTGTTGCCTTCGGTGAGGAAGCGGAAGGGATGGTATACCGGCGGCTGGATTACGATTTTGTCGCCCGGCTTGGAGAAATAATTGATAATGAAGCCGATTCCTTTTACCACGCCGGGCGAAAAGATGATTTCGTTGCGGCTTACCTGCCAGTTGTGGCGGCTGCGGAGCCAGCCGGTTATTGAGTCCCAGTAGGAGTCGGGAACCAGAGTATAGCCGTAGACAGGATGGGCTATCCTGTCGGCAAGCGCCTTGGTGATTGACGGGTCGACGGCGAAATCCATGTCGGCAATCCATAGTCCCGTAAGGTCGTCGGAACCGAAATTATCGCAAAGCCTGTCGGTTTTCATGGCGCCGCTTCCATGGCGGTCGATAATGGTATCGAAATCAAATGTCTTCATGATCGGGTTATTTTCTGCAAAATTAAGCATAAATTTCGGAAAGCGAAAATATGGGGCTTATAGGGTCTATAGGCCCTATAAAAAAATTAAGTTAAACTCTCCCTGTTTTGGAAAAAATGGTTACATTTGCGGATATGAGACTTGTTATCCAACGTGTGACCCGTGCCGAAGTGCGAATCGGCGGGACGCTCCGTTCCTCGATAGGGGAGGGGCTGATGGTTCTTGTGGGCGTGGCCGCAGGCGACAGCGACGATGATGCCCGCTGGCTCGCTGCAAAAACCGTGGCGATGAGGATTTTTAACGACGACGCAGGTGTGATGAACCGCTCAGTGGCTGACTGCGGCGGTGAAATCCTCGCCGTAAGCCAGTTCACGCTCAATGCCTCCACCCGCAAGGGCAACCGCCCGAGCTACATACACGCCGCCGGCCACGATCTGGCCATCCCGCTCTACGAACTTTATTGCGAGGAGTGCTCCCGCCTGCTCGGCAAAGATACAATGCGCGGAGTTTTCGGCGCCGACATGCAGGTGGAGCTTGTGAACGATGGTCCGGTCACGATTGTTATAGATTCAAAACTCAGGGAATGAACGACGAAGGAAAGCAGATAACTTTGTCCGGCTTCCAGCAGGAGGTCGACAGGTGGATCACCACCGTGGGTGTGCGCTACTTTTCGCCGCTCACCAACACCGCCATACTTGCTGAGGAAACCGGCGAGGTGGCGCGGATAATGGCCCGCCGCTACGGCGACCAGTCGGAAAAATCGGGCGAGAAGACAGATCTCGCCGACGAACTCGCCGACGTGCTCTGGGTGGTGGCGGCTATCGCCAATCAGACCGGAGTCGACCTGACCTCTGCCGTAAGGCGCAATATAGAGAAGAAAACCTCGCGCGACGCCTCGCGACACCGCAACAATCCGAAACTCAAGTGAACCCTATACATATTATATATTATGAGTGACAAATATACCCAAACCATTGCCGAGAGCAAGGTGACCACCGACGACAGCGTCGTGGCAGCAAAAGTGGCTGAGATCCTTGATAAGCACCTCGAGGAAAATAAAAATGTTGAGGTCTACAAGAAAATATTCAACTCCATCGACCTTACAACGCTGAAAACCACCGACTCACAGCGCTCGGTAGCCGACTTCACCGAAAGAGTGAACGCTTTCGAAAACGAACACGGCGACCTGCCCAACGTTGCGGCCATCTGCGTGTATCCCAACTTCGTGCCGGTAGTAAGAACCGTGCTCGACTGCAGCGATGTCGACATTGCCGCCGTGGCCGGCTGCTTCCCCAGCGCCCAGTCGTTTATTGAGGTCAAGATCGCCGAAATCGGACTCGCTGTCGAAGCCGGAGCCGACGAAATCGACGTTGTTCTCAACGTAGGCGATTTCTTCGACAAGGACTATGAGGAGGTCGTTGACCAGCTCAGCGAAATGAAACACTCGTGCCGCGACTCCCTGATGAAGGTTATTGTGGAATCGGGTGCTTTGAAAACGGCCGAAAACGTGCGCAACGCCTGCATCCTTTCGCTCATGGCGGGCGCTGACTTCCTGAAAACCTCCACCGGCAAGGAGTACCCCGGCGCATCGCTCGAGGCTTGCTACGTAATGTGCGAGGTGATTAAGGAATATTACGAGAAAACCGGCCGGATGGTCGGATTCAAGGCCGCCGGCGGCGTTGCCACCACCGAAGATGCCGTGAAATACTACACCATCGTGAAGGAAGTGCTCGGCGACCAGTGGCTCGAAACCAACGAGTTCTTCCGTCTCGGCGCAAGCCGCCTCGCCAACAACGTGCTCTCCGATATTCTCGGCGAACCCGTCAAGTTCTTCTGAAAAAATCCTTTTAGATTCAGTTAAAGAGACCAAAATAGCTAAGTTAGCGAAGATAGCTGACTTAGCTATTTTAGCTTTTTTATGCGGATTTGCTAAACTTAAAATATTTTAATACCTTTGTCGGTAATAAGAAAAAATACAATATGACCTATTGGATTGTAATTGACGATGTTCAGCAAGGGCCGATGAGCCTTGAGGAAGTTCTCGCGCATCCTGCTCTTCAGCCGGAGACGCCGGTTTGGCACGACGGATTGCCCGATTGGACAGTAGCGTCGGAAGTCCCTGAACTGAAGATCCGTTTTGAAAACGGCACAGTTCCTCCGTTCGAGCCTCAACCGCTTAAAGAGCCTGAACGACAGACTCCTCCGCCCCCTCCCGCCGATTTCAATCCTGACTATAACGGCTGGCAGCAGCCTCAGCAACCGTGGCAGCAGCCTCAGCAACCGTGGCAGCAGCCCCGGCAGCCGTGGCAGCAGCCAAACGGCCAGGGTCAGCCACCCATGCCGTCAAACTATCTGGTTTGGGCTATTCTGACTACTATCTGCTGCTGCCAGATATTCGGAATTGTGGCGATAATTTACGCTGCCCAGGTATCCCCCGCATATTTTCGCGGTGACTACGCGAGGGCGGAAAAAATGTCGTCCAACGCGCAGCTTTGGGTGATGCTTGCATTTGTGGGCGGACTGATTCAGATGCCTTTCCTGTTTCTTTTCAATCTTTTCGCAGCTGCATGACCCCGCGCGGGCGGCATATTGCCGTTACTGTAGCCGCCGCTGCGGGAATCTGCGCCGCAGTCGCGGCTATCGTCATTGTTTACGGGCGGTTCGACCCGGCTTCGGCTCCCTTCCCGAAATGCGTTTTCAAACTCGCAACCGGACTCGACTGCCCCGGATGCGGCTCTCAGCGTGCGGTTCACGCGCTGCTCAACGGGCACTTCCTTGAGGCTCTGCGCTACAATGCCCTGTTTCTTGCCGAGATTCCGCTTATCGCTCTCATTGTTATGGGGCAGACGCTCAGAAACCGCATGCCCCGCCTTTTCCGTTTCACTTGTTCACGGGCTTTCATACTTACGATTCTTGTCGTGATAATCCTCTGGACAATACTGCGCAATATCTTCATACCGCTCTGAAACCAAAATGCCGGCTGAATTGTTGACATTTCACAATGGACATGAAGATTCGGCATATTGTTCTCAATGCGACGAGGGGCGTGATAATCGTGCTTTCGCTTCTGCTGGTAGTGTATATCTCCGTTGACACTTTCGAGGGCATCGACTTCCTGAAAAACCGCCGGTACATGGACTTTCAGTTCTGGGTATGCGTGGTTTTTCTCGCCGACTTCTTCGTTGAGATGTGGTTCTCTGCCCGCCGGCTCCACTATCTGCGCACTCATTTCCTGTTCCTGTTCATATCCATACCTTACCTCAACATAATCAGCGCCTGTGGGTTGCAGCTGACCTCCCAGGATCTTTTTTTCGTGCGCTTCATACCGCTGCTGCGCGGAGTTGTGGCCATGGCCATTGTGGTGGGTTATCTGTCGTCCAACCGCATAACGTCGCTCCTGGTGTCGTATATGGTTATCATGCTGTCGATTGTATATTTCGCCAGCCTGATATTCCTGTATAAGGAACAGAGCGTCAATCCCATGGTCGAGGACTACGGCAATGCCCTCTGGTGGGCCTTTACGACCGCCACCAGCGTAGGCTGCTCAATAAACCCCATGACCCCTACCGGAAAGATTCTCGCCGTTGTGGTGGCGTGCACCGGCATCACCATGTTTCCGCTTTTCACCGTATATTTCACCTCCGTTGTTCAACGCTACAGCACCCGCCTGCGCCACCGCTACGCCGCGGTAAAAAATCCGCGTCAGGATTGAACGAAAAACTTATGCCTTTTATTGAAAAAACGGCCGAAAAGCCGTAACTTTGCAGCCAAAACAGAGAATAGTTACTACGCGATGAAGCAACAATTTGAAATGGTGGCAAAGACACTCCAGGGACTTGAAGAGGTGCTTGCCGAAGAGCTGCGCGCACTGGGCGCCGAAAATGTAATGCCGGGCAGGCGGATGGTGTCGTTTGAAGGCGACCTCGCCATGATGTACCGCGCGAACCTCTGCTGCAGAACGGCGCTGAGCATACTCAAGCCTATTTATAAGTTCATTGCAAAGGATCCGGAGAGTCTCTACGAGATGGTGAAGGACTACGACTGGTCGTCGGTGCTGTCGCTCGACAAGACGTTTTCCATCGACACCGTGACCCATTCCAACGAGTTCACCCATTCGCGCTTCGTCACCTACCGCGTGAAAGACGCCATAGTAGACTATTTCAAAGACAAATTCGGCCCCGACAAGCGTCCCGGCGTAAGGCTTCAGGATGCCGACGTGATGATCAACGTCCATATCGACAGCGACCGTATCACTCTGTCGCTCAATTCCTCGGGCGAGTCGCTCCATAAGCGCGGTTACCGCGTGGCGCAGACCGAAGCCCCCATCAACGAGGTGCTCGCCGCCGGAATAATCCTTAAGAGCGGATGGCGCGGCGAGTCGCCGTTTGTCGACCCCATGTGCGGATCGGGAACATTCCTGGTCGAGGCGGCTCTGATTGCCGCCGGAATCAAGCCGGGCAGCTTCCGCAAGGATTTTGCTTTTGAACACTGGCACGACTTCGATGCCGAGCTGTTCGACTCGATTCTCAACGACGATAGCGCCCGCCGCGAGCCGGAGTTCAAGATTTACGGCGCCGACATATCGCCCAAGGCCATAGCCGTGGCCGAGCGCAATGTGATGTCGGCCGGCGTCGATGAATATGTGAACCTTCGTGTGCGCCCGCTCAACAAGTGGGAGGAAGCGCCCGCCGGCGGTGTGCCCGGAGTGCTCGTCACGAACCCACCTTACGGCGAACGTATAAATGTCGGCGACATGGAGGCGCTCTACGCCACTCTCGGCACGAAACTGAAACACGTGTTTGCCGGCTATCATGCCTGGGTAATCTCTTCGAACGACGATTATCTCAACCGCATAGGCCTCACCCCCTCGGTGAAGGAACCAATGCAGAACGGCGGCCTCGACTGCGAGCTGCGCGAGTACGTGGTGTTTGAAGGCGACAAGAAGGAATTCCGCCGCTCCGGAGGCAAGCTCAAGGAGGGCCCCGCCCGCAGGCAGGAGCGCTCCGGAAACCGACGCATGACCGACGCCGAATGGAAAAACGACGCCCGCCGTCGCGGAATGGGCGGCAAAGAGGCCCGTCGCCGCGACTCAGAATCAGACGAAAAGCGCGGACGCCGCGGTGAAAACCGCCTCGAAAGCAAATACCGCCCCACACGCGGAGCCTACGCCCGCCGCGCGGAAAACCGCAGCGACACCGACCGTCCGCTTTCGGAAGCCGAACAGCTGCTTGACCGCCGCCGCAATCCTTTTGCCATCAACGGGCTGAAAACGCCTCAGATGCCGTCGATTCCGGCGCCCGAGGGCCCCTTCATGCGCACCCGCCGCCGCGGTTGGAAACGGGGCGGCAGCAATAACGAAAACAACGAATCCACAGATAAGTAACAGCTATGGCAATCAACTACAATCTCAACCCGATTCAGCATTTCATGTCGAACGAGCCTACCGACAGCCCCTTTCTGGCAAACGACCCGACCGTCGACATCCGTCCCGACCGCATCGACGTACTCCTTCTCGGCTCCGGAGGCCGCGAATCGGCGATAGCATGGAAAATGCGCAAAAGCCCCCGTCTGGGCAAACTTTACATAGCTCCCGGTAACGGCGGCACAGGGCAGTATGGCGAAAACGTTGCAATCTCGCCGCTCGATTTCGCAGCCATAGCCGGATTTGTGGCTGAAAAAGGTATCAGGATGATTGTGGTAGGCAACGAGGATCCGCTCGTAGCCGGTATCTATGATTATTTCGAAGGCAACCCCGGCGTGCTCGTAGTAGGGCCCTCCCAGGCTGGCGCGCAGCTCGAAGGCAGCAAGGACTTCGCCAAGCGCTTCATGCAGCGCCACGGCATCCCCACCGCCCGCTACCGCAGCTTCGATTCATCGTCAATCGAGGAGGGATACCGCTTCCTTGAGGAGCTCAAGCCCCCGTATGTGCTCAAGGCCGACGGTCTCGCCGCCGGAAAGGGCGTGCTGATTCTCAATTCGCTCGAAGAGGCCCGAAAGGAGCTCGCCGAAATGCTCGGCGGCAAGTTCGGCAAATCGTCGGCCACGGTGGTGATCGAGGAATTCCTCGACGGAATCGAGTGCTCCGTGTTCGTGCTCACCGATGGCAACGGCGGGTACCGCATTCTCCCCGTGGCGAAAGACTACAAGCGCATAGGTGAGGGCGATACCGGCCTCAACACCGGCGGCATGGGCGCCGTCAGCCCCGTGGTTTTCGCCGACGACGATTTCATGCGGAAAGTCGTCGACCGTATCGTTAAACCCACCGTCGACGGATTGAAAAAAGACAATATCACCTACCGCGGATTCATCTTCCTCGGTCTTATAAAGGTCGGCGACGAGCCTATGGTGATAGAATACAATGTGAGAATGGGCGATCCCGAGACTGAAGTGGTGATGCTCCGCATTGAGGGAGACCTCGTAAGCCTGATGGAGGCTGCCGCCAAAGGTGATCTCGGCGATATGCCGCTCACCCACGATCCCCGCTGCGCAACCACGGTGATGGCCGTTTCGGGCGGTTATCCCGGCTCTTATCCTAAAGGCAAGGTGATTACAGGTGTTGAAAAGGCTTCGGAAGATGCCATTCTGTTCCACGCCGGAACAAAAATCGACGCCGACGGAAACCTCGTCACCTCCGGAGGCCGCGTCATAGCCTGCAGCGCAATGGCTCCCGATGTTGAGAGCGCTCTCGCCCTCAGCTATAAGGCGGCTGACGCCGTGGATTTCGACGGCAAATATTTCCGCCGCGACATCGGTCAGGATCTCATCCGCCTCGGCGCAAGATAATGAAATTCGTAGGGCCGCACGGCTCGTGCGGCCGCCCTCTGCGGCAAAAGCATATGTCAAAAGCAGAGACGCTATAGCGCCCCTACAAGCCTTTCATATTAGGGCTTATGACGCGGTTCCGGTAACAAATCAGTAAGAATTAATGACATTAAAAGAGGTAAGGCTCACACGGTTCATACGCTCGCGCGGCATGGCGTTTATTCTTGCCGTGCTCTCGGCCGTGCTCGCATGGCGTTCGTCGCTGTCGGGAACTGTCGGCGTCGACAAGGTGAACCACGGTATCGCTTTCCCCTCACCGCAGCTGTGGATGGCGCCCGACCGGCTGTCGACCGGAATCAACATCCTGCTTCTGCTCCTTACGGCGTTCATGATGATATGGGTGAACCGCCGCTTCAACATCCTGCGCACCCTCTCGGTGTATTTCGGCGGACTTTTCCTGGTGATGGCGGTGGCCACACCTCCGGCCACGGCGTTTTTCACCGGCTCTGTGCTTCTTCCCATCCTCATGCTGGGCGCCATGTCGCTGCTGCTCAAGTCGTTCAATAAGCCGGAAAACACCCGTCAGGTGCTCATGGCGTTTGTGATTACGGGCACCGGAGCGCTGTTTGAATACGGGTTCCTGTTCTACGTGCCGGTGCTCCTTATCGGGCTGGCGCAGATGAGGATAATGAATCTGCGCACGCTTCTCGCCGCTCTTATGGGGCTGATGGCTCCGCTGTGGATTGTCTGGGGGTTCGGACTCGTTCCCTTGGATTTTCTCAGCCGTCTCGACTTCCGCTTCCGGCTTCCGGCCTCGCTCAGCGAGCTTCCTGGCGGTTATCCCTACCTTGCGTCGCTGCTCTTCACCCTGGCGCTCGGAGTGGGGCTCGGCCTGACAAACTTCATAAAAATCTACGCCTACAACGCTCGCGCGCGAGCCTGCAACGGCCTTCTCTCCGTAGTGTCGCTCTTCACGGCTGTTTTCGCGGTGGCCGATTTCATGAACTCCACCTTTTATATATTGTTGCTCGACTGCTGCGTGGCGTTTCAGATGGGCCATTATTTCCGCCTCTATGCCCAGCGGCGCGCCTACGTGCTTGCAATCGGGCTGATGGTCGTTTACGGCGGATTTTATATCTGGAGCCTATGAAAATTGTAATCGAAAACCATATACCTTTTATTAAAGGCGTGTTCGAGCCGGTTGCCGAAGTCGTTTATCTCGCGCCGGAGGAATTCACGCCCGAGACGGTGCGCGACGCCGACGCCCTGGTCATCCGCACCCGCACCCGCTGCGATGCCGCGCTGCTCTCCGGCTCGCGCTGCTCCATGATCGCGACCGCCACAATCGGCACCGACCATATTGACCTCGGCTACTGCCGCCGCCGCGGAATCGAGGTGGCCAACGCCCCCGGCTGCAACGCCCCCGCCGTGGCGCAGTGGGTGTTTGCCGCCATAGAGGCGCTCTCTCCGAAAAAAATTTCCGACCTCACCATTGGAATCGTCGGGGTAGGGCACGTGGGGAGCATCGTCGAATCGTGGGCGCGGTCGCTGGGAATGCGCGTTCTGCTCTGCGACCCTCCCCGAGCCGAAGCCGAGGGGGCTGAGGCGTTCGTCAGCCTCGGCGAGATAGCCCGCGAGGCCGACGTGATTACATTCCATACTCCGCTTACGCGCACGGGCGCCCATCCTACAGTGCATCTGCTCGACGACCGCCTCGTGGACGAACTGCGCCGCTCGCCGGTAATCCTCAACGCCGCCCGCGGGCCGATAACCTCGACCGGCGCGCTGCTCTCAGGGCTCCCCAGCGGAAAACTCTC
>UROS01000010.1 GCA_900549445.1 uncultured Porphyromonadaceae bacterium
TGCCAACCCGCCGTAAATATTTTTGCAAAAAGTAGGAATGATAAACATATTTCATCTTTTTGAGGTTATAAGATAGTAAACACGTTCACGAGCCTATGAAAACAATAAGAAAGCCGATTATGAGGAAATTGAGTATTGCTTTGATACCAATTCCCATCATACTGACCTACATAATTGTCACCCATACCTGGCCGGTATGGGCCTCCATTATTATGTTGGGTTCGGTCGCATTATACATGATTTTGACCACCTATTATTGTATTGTTCAGAAATGCTACGGGCAATTGGCTCTGACGTGGTTCGTTTTAGTCAGTTGGGTTATCGTTTACGTGATACAGCATTGCTACATAGACAAACTCTTCGACAACAGGTAAATTCGGGATAATTCAGTACGCCGGGAGATGCCACGGGGTGTGACCGGCGGGGGAAAAAGAAAAATCACCGGCATTGTGATGCCGATGATTTTTTAGTGGCGGGAGCAGGACTCGAACCTGCGACCTTTGGGTTATGAGCCCAACGAGCTACCACTGCTCCACCCCGCGATGTTTCTTTTGTGAGTGCAAAGGTAGTGAGTCGGTGAGTGTTTTCCAAACAAATATAAGTATTTAACTTTAATTTAACACTTGGAGCGGTAAAAAGTTAAAAAATAAGTGAATCATAGACAATCCAAATATCCATAAACAAAATCATAGATTAAGTAAAGGCCGGACCGGGGCTGAAACAGCCGACCAATCCGTCGCAAAGGTAAGTAATATTTCGTTAAAAAGCACAATTTTTCGGAAAAAGTTACTAAAAGACAACGGGCGATGCCCTGATGGGATCGCCCGCTGTGGAGGTTATTTTTCCTGAGTTGACTTTTTGAGCCGGATATCTGAGGAAATTATTTTTCGTATTTCTTCACGATTACAGTAGCGTTGTGGCCGCCGAAACCGAAGGCATTGGAAAGAGCCGCACGAACGGGGCGGTTCTGAGCCTTGTTGAAGGTAAAGTTGAGCGAGTAGTCAATCTCGGGATCCTCGTCGCCTTCCTCGTGGTTGATTGTGGGGGGCACGATGTCGTTTTCAACAGCCTTGATGCTGAACATGGCCTCGAGAGCTCCGGTAGCACCGAGAAGGTGGCCGGTCATCGACTTGGTGGAGCTGATGTTGAGCTTGTGGGCAGCATCGCCGAACACCTCAACGATGGCCTTAACCTCGGAGATGTCGCCAACGGGGGTCGAAGTGCCGTGAACGTTGATGTAGTCGATATCCTCAGGCTTCATGCCGGCATCCTCGAGGGCGTTGCGCATCGAAAGGATAGCGCCGAGACCTTCGGGATGGGTTGCTGTAAGGTGGTGAGCGTCGGCGCTCATGCCGCCGCCGGCCACTTCGGCGTAAATCTTGGCGCCGCGGGCGAGCGCATGCTCAAGTTCCTCGAGCACGAGAACCACGGAACCTTCGCCCATCACGAAGCCGTCGCGCGACGCGCTGAAGGGGCGCGATGCGGTTTCGGGGGAATCGTTGCGGGTGGAAAGAGCGTGCATGGAGTTGAAACCGCCCACACCTGCGGGATAGATGGCAGCTTCTGCACCGCCGGTTACGATTGCGTCAGCTTTTCCGAGACGGATGAGGTTGAAAGCGTCGATGATGGCGTTGTTCGACGAAGCGCATGCGGAAACCACACCGAAGTTGGGGCCGTGGTAGCCGTATTCCATCGAGATGTGGCCTGAAGCGATGTCGGCGATCATCTTGGGGATGAAGAAGGGGTTGTATTTCGGGCCCTGCTCCTCGTGCATGGCGTAGTAGCCGGCCTCTTCCTCAAAGGTGTGGAGACCGCCGATACCGGCAGCCACAATCACGCCCACGCGGTTGCGGTCGAGATTCGAAGCGTCCTCGAGGCCGGAGTCGGCCACAGCCTGACGGGCAGCAACGAGAGCATACTGGGCGTAGAGGTCGAGCTGACGCACCTTCTTGCGGTCGAAATGGTCGGCTGAGTTATAGCCTTTGACCTCGCAGGCGAACTGGGTCTTGAACTTGGATGCGTCGAAGTGGGTGATGGGGGCAGCGCCGCTCTTGCCGGCAACAGCAGCTTCCCATGTTGAATTGACGTCGTTTCCCAGCGGGGTGATGGCACCGAGGCCGGTTACGACAACTCTTTTTAATTCCATATTCAGAGAGTGGTTTTATCGCAGACTAACGTTGCGCGGAGCGTAACAGCGCGGCGGATTGCGCCTGTCTGCCATGGATTCTTATTATTCCTTTATAAAAAAGGCTCTCCCTGCCAAAAAAGGTGGAAGAGCCCGTGGCAGTCCTTTGGGACTGTAGATTTTTTACTTAGCAGCTGCATTAGAGCCCTGTCCGGCCTCAATGAAGTTGATAGCGTCCTGAACAGTCTTGATAGTTTCAGCCTGATCGTCGGGGATGGTGATTCCGAATTCTTTTTCGAACTCCATGATGAGTTCAACGGTATCGAGGCTGTCAGCGCCAAGATCCTTGGTGAATTCTGCGGATTCCTTAACCTCGCTCTCGTCAACGCCGAGTTTATCTACGATAATTGCTTTAACTCGTGATGCTATTTCAGACATAGTTTTAATGATTTATGATTAATAAAATTCTTTTTCGCGGTGCAAAGTAAGCAATTTTTCTTCAAATTAGAAAACTTTCTGCCATTAAAGTTGTTAATAGGGCACAAATTTCTAATTCAGACCATTATTTATCACGGTTTTACCGGAAAACGATGCGGGCAGGGAGGGAAATTAGCTAACTTAGCTGAGTTAGCTGAGAGAGACCGGGGAAAGAAAGGGCGGACGCGATGTCGCGCCCGCCACGGGTATTAAAGTTTTATTTCAGTCCGCTATTCGTCGAGGAGGGCCTTGACCTCCGGAGTAAGGTACTCGTTGAGTTCGTATGGATATACGGCTACGTCTATATTGCCCATAGAATAGGGAGCGATGTCGTAGGGGTTGAAGTGGAACACAATCACGTCGTTGTTGATGTAGGGCATTCCGGGGGAGGTGAACTGTGAGAGGAATATTCCTGCACTCTCAAGCTGGGATGGCTGAATGCCGAGCTGGCGGGCGAGACTGTTCTGCACGATCGAAATCACCTCTTTTTCGCTGCCGGCGCGGAACATATTGCCTACATTCAGCACGCGGCCGTTGACAAGGTCGTAGGTGAAAGGCTGAGTGTTGCTGTTGGGGTGCGCGCCGCCTGTATAGATGAAATGAGACACCTGATAGGTGACGAGTTTATCGTTGAACTCGAGAATCGAAGCGGTGACATCGGAATAATATGGAGCAATATCCTGCGCCGAAGGGAGCGAATCGAGCGTCTCGTAGGTGAGACTGTCGCCGAGCATCGACATGTCTGATACATTGTCAAGAATAAGCTTGTCGATGTCGGGGGTCACCTCCGCGGCAGTCGCGGGGGCTGGGGCGGAGAACGCCAGCGACACTATGGTGTCGCGGAGCGTTGAGAGGTTGAAATCGCCGAGGGTCTCGGGCCACTGGATTGTGGCACTCTGGTCGATATATATGGTATCGCCAGCCAAGACAGTACGATAGAAACGTTCGGCAGATTTCATATTGAGGCTCACGTTGAAATTGCGTACGCCGTCGGAAGCTGCATTCGTTTCGGAAGAAGCCCCGGAGCCACATGAGGCGGCCGTTGCGGCGGCAAGTGCTATACCCAATAGGGTAATGGTTTTCTGTTTCATCATAAATCAGATATTCTTGTTATGTAAGAACAACCAATGCATGCAATTTATTGTTCACTCAGTCACTTTTATCAGCGAACCGGAGGAATGGGCGGTGAGCTGGGGTGCATACTGACTCTGGGCAGTGGCGATGCCTGAGGAGAAAGCGCCGGCATTGTTCACCCACATGTCGTAGGTGAGCAGATATGTTCCGCGCGGCAGGCGGTCGACAAAAATCTTCGTGGCGGTATTGCGGTTCTCGCGGTAGAGATAAATGCCTTCCACAAACATGGGCTTCGGCAACTGCTCGACGGGTTCGAAACATGCGGGACGGTCGTCGACGATAGCCACATACTCCATGTCGCGGTCAGCCTTTACGGTGAGCTGCACACGGATTTTCTGTCCTACAGCGAGAGAGGCAGGAGCTTCGGAAATCTCGTTTCCGGCGCCGACCAGGAAGAGTTTTTTCTCCACGGAGAGGGCTTCGCAAGCCGAGGCCTTCACATCGGTCATGTTGTCGGAATACTGACAGTAGACGGCGCCCCAGGAGGGGGCATCTGCTTTCTTACGGATTTCGAGCTGCTTGCCGGAGGGATTGAGCGAGGAGATGTCGGTGCGGAAATAGCCCGTTATGCGCTCCACTTTGCCGGGAACCACCGGCGTACCGCCCACGGTAATCTCCGAGCCCTGCGCGGGTGCAATCCATCTGCCCGAGGAGGCGAGGATTGAAGAGATGACCTCGTTGGCGGTTACCGACGTCCCCCTGTTGCTGGCTTCCTTCTGCAGAATGAGCCACTGGCGGATAAGATCGACCTCGCGGCATCCGGGATCAGCCTCACGGAAGGCGTCGAGCACCATGGCGGTTGTGCCGACCTTGTCCATCGACCAGAACCACTGACGGTCGAGCGAGGGCCACCACATTCCCTTTGTCGGAGATGTTTCGGAATACTGGCGGAGGGATTCGAGTATCTGAGCGGCGACGGCACGGTTGCCGTTGCGGGTAAGAATCAGGGAGTAAATCGCCTTGTCGAACACCGAACCCTTCTTCCAGCCGGCCACGATACGCTGCACTGTCCGGCTGCTGATTGCAGCTGCCGAAGCCGACTGCTGTTTATCGGGGAAGAACTGGCGCAGATAGGTGTAGAGCGTGAAGTCCGATTCGGGATACTTGCGGGCAATCTTTACGTTTTCGGCGTCGACGAAGCCGAGGGCGGAGCTGATCATGCGGCTGAGTTCTTTGTCGGACGGAAGATAGCCGAGGCGGGCGAGGCGGCCCATCATGAGAAGCACGTTCTCAGTCGACCAGAGCGAGGCGTCGGAGCACTTGTCGTACCACGCCCAGCCTCCGCCTCTGCGCTCGAGGCGTTTGAGCAGCGAGATGGCTGCTGAGTAGGCTCCTGAAATCTGCTTTTTGTCGAAGAGCAGAGAGAGGCGGGTCATGCGCTCGGTGTCGGAGCGGGCGTCCATCATCCAGGGTGTGGCACTGAGCAGCACGATCTTGAGGTCGGCGTTTCGCTCGAGCATCGACACAAGGGTGGAATCGCTGCGGTCGCTTCGGCTCCACTCCTTAAGCGCATCCGCGATGGCGGGGTTGCTGCGCATCAGCCCGTCGGCGATAGCAGCGGAGAAAATCGAGGCGGCGGCATCGTTGGCTGTAGAGGGTTCATAGTCAAGCAGCCCCGGAAGAGCGGTAACGACGTACCAAGCGGGATTCTCGCAGAACTGGAGGGTAACGCGGGCATCGGACTTCATTTCGGGGAGCCGCAGGCTGAACTCGGCGGAGTCGGGCTGCATATAGAACGGAATAGTTTCGATAACCGGTGTGACAGAGGGTTCTACGGGTATGAGAGTCTGCTCGCCGTCGGCAAACCCGGAGGTCGATGACTTGATGCGGTAGCCGATGAAGGGGGCACCCGCAGTTACGCAGACGGAAGTAGAGACGGTTGCCGACTTCGCGGGTTCGATAACGTTTTCAAATGACTGCGACGAGTTAACACGGCCGGTGACGGCATCGAAAAGCTCGACAACGGTCTTTACGGTCTGAACCGAATCGGAATTATTCATCACCGAGGCGAGAATCACGGCATCGTCGCCTGTACGGAGGAAGCGCGGGAGGTTGGGCTGCACCATCACGGGCTTGTTGGCGAGCACAGTGCGCGACGCGGTGGCCGACAGGAGGCTGTCGGTAAACGCTATGGCGTTGAACTGCCAGGTTGTGTTGGCGTTGGGAACATTGAATGAGAATACAAGGGAGCCGTCGGCCCCGGTGGTGAGCATCGGGCGGAAAAACGCGAGCGGAGTCTCGCTGTCGCGGTAGCTGAAGGGCGCCTCCTTATCCTTCCCGGCTGCGCCGGCTCCGGCGTCGGCAACTTCTTCCTCCACCATATCGGTAATCTCTTCCTTATGCTCGCTCACTGCCATTGCGGCAAGGGGAGCGGCATCGTATTCAACCGCATCTTCCGTAGCCGACTCGCAGGCGAGAAGTCCGTTGGTTGTGCCGGCGAGGGTTCTCATCTTTCTGCCGCGGATATAGCCGTGGAATACCCGGCTGCCGAAGTCCATGCCCCAGAGCTGGAATTCCGGTTCCTCCAACAGATTGCAATCGAGAGTTTTCGCACGAGGTGCGCTGACTCCCGCAACGATATTGCCCGAAAGGCTTCCCTGACGGAAACTGAATCCGGGGACGTAGCCCGACCTCGGAGAGAAACCCCACGACTGCTGTTGCAGTGCATCGAGAGCCTGGTTGTACATGTCGAGAATCACGGCGGAGCGCACACCGGCGCCTTTGTTGTCCTTAACGCGGAAAGTCCACGTTTCAGACGAGCCGGGAAGGAGCCGGTCGCGGAAGCTCTCGATGACAAATTCTATCGAGGGAACCGCGCCCGTGCGCTCTACTGCAAAACTTACCGACTCACTGCGATAGTTGCCTGTGCAGTTGAGCGAAACGGTGGCCCGGTCGGTGCCGTCGGGCAGCGAGAGCGGCAAACGGTGCATTCCGGCAGGAGCCTTGATCCATTTCTGGACGATGATTCCGGTGTCGGACGTAACGGTCATGAGCAGATGTGTGTCGGAGCCGGTTGCGCATAGCCACTCCCCTGCCCCGTCGGGAAGCATCATCCTTTCGGAGGACGGATACCAGAGGAGGCGCGAGGGGGCGGGTGAATTTTTATCGGAGGGACGGTAGAATACGACCGAGGAAGAGGTCTTGTCGGCAAGTGAGGGGTCGGCGAGCGAGAATTCAAGCTGATATTCGCCCGATTTGAGCGCGGAGAAGTCAACGGTGCCCGAAGCGGGAAGGACGCCGGAAGCGACGGTGTCGGTGCCTGAAATCACACGGTAGCGGAGCGGGAGGTCAACGATGCTGTCGTTGCAGTCGACT
Organism: uncultured Porphyromonadaceae bacterium; assembly: GCA_900549445.1. Taxonomy (GTDB): domain Bacteria; phylum Bacteroidota; class Bacteroidia; order Bacteroidales; family Muribaculaceae; genus Duncaniella. The sequence goes on from UROS01000010.1 coordinate 7,052, forward strand.
ACCCTGACGGGGAGCTTCACGGGGCGCGAGATATCGTAGTCAGCCCTAAGCGAGGTGTCGATTATGTAGCGGGTGCCGGTTGAGAAACGGATATCGGCAGTCTGGCTCTCGCCTGTAGATGAAAGCGCTGTAAACGACGCACTGAAGAGGCCGTCGGGCACGGGGCTATCGGCGAGAACAGAAGCGGGAACTGCAACGGCGAAGGAGCCGTCGGCACCGGAGGTCACCTCGGTGGAGAAGAAGGTGACGGGAGGAGAAGGATTCCACCACCATCTGCCGAAAGGCTGAGCCGACAGGTCGACGGTGACACGGGTGTCGGCGAGCGGGAAGCCGGAATATGTCATGAGGCGGCCGTGGAGGGTCACGGCAACCTTTTCGGGGACATCCTTCTCGACGGGATCGGCAAACACCTTATAGGTAGGGAGCTTGTAGTCCGATACGGTGAAACCTATCCTTCCGGAGAGGTTGCCGAGGGTGATGGTGAAATTGCCGGTCATGCTCTCCTTCGGAATGTTCCAGGAGCCGTGGACTCTGCCGAACTCATCTGTTTTGAGAGTAATTTCGTCAATTTTCTCAAAGGAAGCATTGCGGAGGCGGGCAGTCACCTCGGCGCCGGGAACCACGCGACGGTGGCGTCCGCTGTACTCGTAGACCACAGCCATCCACTCCACGGAATCGCCGGGATGGTAGAGGGCGAGCGAGGTATAACCGTCGAAGGTACGCTGCCAGTTTTTCTGCACCTCAGTGTTCTGCGACCATATACCGAACGGAGCGGCGAACCTGTCGTCGGCTTTAGCTGCTATGACCTTACACCAGCGGTCGGTGGTGAAATCCACCCATCCGTCGGCGTTGGTCTTTCCGAGGGGTTCGCGACGGGTGTCGCGGCCGGTATCGACTATGCGGGTGAGCGACGCGCCGCTCACCGGAGCGCCGTCGACCGGATCGATTACCCAAAGTTTCTGGCTGATATAGCATGAGGAGGCCACGGCGAGACGGGTGACGTGGATTTTAGTATAGGTTTCCTTACGCTCGGCCACACCGTCGATCACGGGTACGGCAATATAGTTTCCCGACTTCGGGAATGTCACCTCAGCCTCGGTTTCGGTTGCGAAGGGAACGCTTGAGGAGCTGCCGACAGGGACAGAAACGAGAAGCTTATGGGGTGCAGAGGGGCGGTACTGATAATTTTCGTTGGCAACATCCGACTCCGACACATCGTAGATGTTAACCCGAGCGGCCCTGACGTTGACAAGGCGCACTTTCATTTTTACGGTCGAGCCGGGAGCGGCGAATTCGGGAATGTCGACAGTCACCGACTGCTCGCGAAGCTCGGCGAGGCGGTTTTTCAGACAGTTTATGCCGGAATAGGCGGGGAAATTGCGGATGTTGGTCTCGAGAGCGTCGTAGTAGCGGCGACGCATAATATCCGTGTCTTCCGATGCGGCATCTTCGCCGGCAAAGTCCTCGCTGAACCCGAACGGGATGCGACGGAGGATGTCGCCGGAGTATTCGCTTGAGCGGAAACGGTCGTAGAGTGCCATGAAGAGCTGGGTTTCGCGCAGCTGCGGGCTGGTGGCGCCGTCGGCATACACGTGGTCAGCCACAAACTCTATGCGGTTGAGGTCGGCGAGAATAAAGGGGGCGGTGTCGGAAGCGTGGAAGCGCAGAAGGTCGGCGTAGAGCGAGAGAATCTTCGCCACCTGAGGCGAGGAGGCGTTCATGCGGCGCTGCACATAGAGGTCGGCGCGAGTAAGCAGCGACAGAGGCACCCAGAAGTCGGAGGGGAGAATTGAGGTAAGGTCGGAGATTGCTCTTGCGGCAATGAAGTCGTAGAGGGTGGGATAGTATACAAGTTCCTCACGGCCGACTTCCACGGGTCCCTCCCACTCCTTGAGCGGCACGGCCTGCAGGGCGGCGGGGTCGGCGAGCGAGGCATCCACCAGCTCCGTAATGCGGGCGCGGAACTGGTCGCCGCTCCACTCGGTGATATCGTCGGGCAGAGGGGTGAGCGGCAGCTCGCGGCGGTCGTATTTCCAGCGGTTGTCGTTATAGACTCCCAGATAGATCCGGGCAAGCAGCGAATTGAGGACAGCCTTCATGGCAGGACTCTTGGCTGCGGCGAGTTCCTTCTCCACGCGGGCAATCGAGGCAGGTATGCGGTCGGCCGACACGGCGACCTGCGCGAGGGTGAGATTTATGAGAGCCGACACGGCTGCGGGGTCGTTGCCGGAGGCAATAGCATTTCTGAGATCGGTTTCGCTCTGCTTTGTCACCTTTTCGGGGAAAGCGAAATCGGGAGATTTTGAATCTGATTTTCCCATAGCACTAATTTTAGAGGTTTTGCGCGGGCGCACGGCCGCGTCAGCACCGGAAGTGAAAGCCGCGGCGAGGGCGAATATTACGGTAAATACGATGAAAAATCTGCTGAAACGTTTCATGACTCTTGGGGTGGAGAAAAAACCGGTGCCGTGCGGAGGGCACGACACCGGCTCGGGTTAGTTTTATTGTCCTCGAATGTCTTGTTTTATTTTCTTTTGTGGCGCCGGTTCTGATTCATCAGTTCGCGGGTGAAGTCGCGTTCGGAGTCCTTGAGCTTAAAGAGCTGGCGCGGGGTGAGAATCGACTTGAACTGGTCGAAATATTTCATTTCAACGGCGTTTTCCCTTCCTTTAAGTTCATAGGAGGCTTCGGCGGCTTTCTCATACTGAAGGTCGCTTGCTTTGTCGCCGAGTTCGCGTGTCTGCTTCTCGAGGGCGCGGGTTTCGTCCTGAATGCCCCGGATTTCTTCGTCCATGGCGTTGTAAAGGGGGAAAAATTTGGCTTTTTGCTCGTCGGAGAGGTCAAGTTTGCGGGCAATGTAGTCATTTTTCACCTGCGTCATCTCCTTCATCCATTGCGAACGGTCGCCGCGGCGATCCGACTGGGCCGAGACGCCGAGCACGGCTGCGAGCATAATAAGAACCAGGATATATTTTTTCATTTTTCTTGAAGCTAAAGCTTATTGTTGAGTTCCACATCGAGTTTCGAGTCCGAGAAGCTTACCTGGAGCGGCTCGCCTGCATCGGCTTCGTCAGCATCGGCCGCAACGCTCGCCTCCACGATAGAATCGCCCTGCACACCGGGATCGAAGCCGGTCTGATAGAGATCGTCCATGAGCTGCGAGTCGTTGAGGTCAGTTTCGTTAAGGAAATAGTCGTCGATAAACTCGTCGTTGCTCACAGCGGCAGTCAGGACAGGGTTGCCTTCAATAGAGAGGCCGTGGTCGTCGCGCATGAGGTCGGCCATCTTCATCATGCACCATACGCCGAGGAACATGGCGGCCATATAGACGTAAGGGCGGATTTTCTGCCAGACGGAACGACTTACCACCACGGGTTCACGTTCCCACTCCTGCTCAGGGAGCGAAGCAGCCATCCGGCGCGCGAAGTCGTCGAAGTAGCCGTCGGGGACGGTGGTGCCGTCATTCCGGCTGAACCGGGAGAGAATATCTTTATCGTTCATATTTGACCTAATAAATGCTTGTTTTTACGTTTTAGACTCGCAAGGGAGCGCAAGGTTTAATCGTGTTCGTCAAAATACTGCTGAATTTTTTTGGCTGCGAGATGATACGAAGCCTTGAGGGCGCCCACGGAGGTGCCGAGAATCTCGGAAATCTGCTCGTATTTCATCTCGTCGTAGAAGCGCATGTTGAACACAAGGCGCTGTTTTTCGGGCAGAGATGCGATGGCCTCGCGGAGCTTGCGGGCAAGGGCATCGCCGTCGACGTAGTTGTCGGCTTCGATGAGGTTGACGAGATGGGATTCCTCGTCGTCGATCGACAGGCTGAGACGTTTGCGTTCGCGCTCGAGAAACGACACGCTTTCGTTTATTGCTATCTTGTGGAGCCAGGTTGAAAGTTTAGCGTCGCCGCGGAAATTCTCGACCGATTGCCATGCCTTCATAAAGGTGTTCTGCAGCAGGTCGTTGGCATCGTCGTGGCTCACTACCATACGGCGGATCTGACGGTAGAGGGGCTCTGTATAGAGGCGTATGACCTCGGCGAAGGCGGCGCGGCACGTTTTGGGGTCACGCAGCCGCTCCACAAGCTCACGGTCGTCGAATTTCGATGTCTCCTCTGCCATTTTCTGTAACACTTTTCAAATACAACGGTCAAATTTAACAATTTCCCGCCGATGAAACGGTAAAATCATTGCAAATAGTTGTTAAAAGCAGGGCGGAGGGGGTGAATTCAGCCAATTCAGCTAATTCAGCTAATTCAGGCGGGAAAACGGAGGACGCCTGCCGCTGAGGGGCGGCAGGCGTCGGGAAAAAGAGAGGGAAAAAATCAGGGTCAGAAGGGATAGATGCCGGCGGCCGCGCCCTCCATAAGAGCGGTGATCACGTAGGCATTCTTTGCAGTGCCGTTGGTGCGGCTGATGTCGCCGCCGGTCTCCCAGTAGAAGGGAACACAGCCGTTGTCCTTGGCGTAGTCGGTGACGCACTTGGTCCAGTCGGCGCGGCTTGCTTTCCATTTGTCAACATCCATGTCGGGGAAGTCGGTCTTCGAGCGGTTGGCGTCGGAAGCATATTCGCCGAGGATGACCGGAATTCCTGACAGCACGTAGGAATCCTGCATCTTCTTGAACTGACCGTTCATGAAAGCGGCATCGCCCCAGGTGCAGTTGCGGTCTGAACCGGGCACGAGATTGCCCTCGCCCCAGTAGAGTTTAACCTTTGAACCCCACTGGCCGTCGGACGACATGATGGTGAAATCGGAGGGGTCGTAGTAATGAACCTCCACGAAGAGACGGCCCTCGACGCGGTCGGTGGGGAAGTTGTTGCGGAATGCGGGTTTCACAGCCTCGTCGATGTTGGTGTTGGGGGCTGAAACGGCGAGGCAGCGCAGTGCGTTGTTGCCGCCAGTGTCGCGCACGGCGTCGATGAAGGTCTGGGCGTATTTGATGATGTTCTCAACGGTGGGGCCCTCGAGGCCGTTTTGAATACCGGGCTCGTTCATTCCAGAGAATAGCAGGTGCTGGTCGTAGCGGTTGAGCTTGTTGCCGATCTGAGTCCAGTAGTCGTGCATCTTCTTGTTGATGGCCTCGTCGAAAGGTTTGTGTACGTTCTCCTCGAGCCATCCGTTGTCCCAGTGGCAGTTGACGATCGCATACATATCCTCCTCAACGATCCAGCCGACAACTTCGTTCACGCGGTCAAGCCAGGCGGGGTCGATGGTGTTGGTGGCGGGGTCAGACACGTGGCTGTCCCATGCGCAGGGGATGCGGACAGAGTTGAAACCGAGTGCTTTCAGGCCTTTGATGTACTCCTTGTTGACCACGGGGTTGCCCCAGCCGGTTTCGCCGGAGGGCACTTCCAGGGTGTTGCCGATGTTGACGCCGGCATACATCTTGGCGGCGAGCTGCATGGCATTGAGGCTCATGTCTTCCGAAACTTCGGTCTTGGCCTGCGAGAGGGAGACAGAAGCGGTGATCTCAGGATCGCTGTCGAGAGTGAAGACTACATTTGCCGTACGGGCTTCGTCGGAGAAATTGGCTGAGTAGGTGAAGTTGATAACATCGTCGGAGAGAGAGCGTGAAACCACGAGCCATGCGGGATAATCAACGGAAACCTCGCCGGTAGCCGCATACTTGACGGAAACAGTGCCTCCGTTAGGATCGAGAGTCTCGGAAGGAGTAACAGAGACAATCTGCACGGTCTCGTTTCCATACTGGGTTACGCTGACAGTGGTTTTCTCGCTGCCGGCGGTGATGGTGAGGGTGGCGGTGCGGGTGTCGAAAGTTGAGTTCTCGTCGGCCTGAATCGCCACATTATATATATTGCCGTTGAGCGACGAGGTGATTTCGCCTACATGTAGCCATTCGGCGTCGGAGGTGACGGTGGGGCGGACGGGCGCCTTGACAGTTATCGACGAGGGTTTGGCACCGGCGAGGGCGACCTCAGTCTTGCTGACAGCGAAATCGGGGCCGATGAATTCGGGCTTGGCGCGGTCGTCATCGTCGTCGCTGCATGAGCTGACCGCGAATGTTCCGCCGAAAATGAGGGTGGCGGCGAGTAAGAAGTTTCTTATTTTCATATAATTACCTTTGACTTATTAGAGAATCATACAGAATCCGACTGTCGGGTCGGATTCTGTATGACAATAAGGATTAGAAATTAACTTCGGGGAAGAGACGGCGGAAAGTAAACTTGGCCTGCATGGAGGTCTGGAAGCCGAGTTCTTTGATTACGAGATGGTCTCCTTCCTGAACCGGAGTACCGAACGCGCAATCGTATTTCGTTCCGGTTTCGCCGTACTCATTCCAGAGTTCGAGGCGGTAAGCACCGTTGTCGGCAACGTCGAGAACCTTGGCGGGATCCCAGCCTGTCACTTCCTTGCCGTCGAGATAGAGGGCGTCGAGGGTAGAGTGAACACCGGGGAAGTAATTGTGGAGTTCATCGACCTGAGCGAAGGTCATGATCGAGCCGGCGGCATATATGTCGCCCGTGAGGGTGATGTCGAATACCGGATTATCGAAAGTGAGCTTCCAGTTCTTGTCGACAACAATGTTGAACTTGGCGCCCTGGGTGTAGTTCCAGTCACCGCCCCAGTCGGGATTGATGGTGATCCACTTAGGCTCGAAGGTCGGCTCGGTGAGAATCACATAGTCGATTTCCATTGAGCTGTTGAAGCTGAAAGCTGGTTCTACATTTCCTACGGTATTGCTGAAAGGCGAATCAACGTTTTCATTGTTGCTTCCTTTGCCCCAGATGTTGAACATCTGAACTCGGAAATTACCGTTGTCCTCGATATCGCCGTAGTAGAACTTGTTGGCGTCAAATTTAATGGAAGCACCGTCGAGGCGGATTTCCTTGACAGCGACAATAGCATTGGGGAATGCAGCGTTGAGACCTGCTACGTCGAGCGTAAGAACCTTGACACCGGGACAACTTCCCTCATACTTAAGGGTGTGGACACCGTTGATATTGCTGACCTCAAAGTTGCCTACTTCAGTGCCCCAGGTTCCGCCGAAGTCCTTGTCCACACATATAAGATTTACGGGATAGCCGTATTTCTTCGACTTGGGAATCATGTTGCAGGAAACGGTGGCGGGATCGCTGTTATCGCGGTAGTAGCCGAGCTGGAACATGTCGGCGGTAAGCGAGAGCACCTTGATGTTTGTCTTGCGGTTCGGGAAGTCGGGAGTTGCAAGGGTACTCGGAGCGAGGAAGTCAATGTCGGCGGAGATGGTGTAGTTATCCTTGTCGACGGTATAGGTGCCTTCCTTCTTGGTGCCGTCGGGATATTCAACGGTCACCTTGTGGTCTTCGGTAAGAGTCATGTAGCCCTTGGTACCGGCGGCTCCGCCGAAAGCCCATTCATTGGCGGGCGAGCAGTCAGCTTCCCACGACCAGGAGTTGCCTACGATAGGCTCGTGGTTGGTGACGGTGCGCCAGGAATCGTCTGTTCCGTAGAAGTAGACGGGGCCCTGGAAGAAGATGCTCTTACCTTCATAGTAGTCGATTTCCCAGGTGTTGTAGAGGAGTGATTCGTCGAAGGGCACGTTGCGGGCAACGGATACCGGGCGAACGGAGAGAGCTACGTAAACAGGGAAGGAGGTGCGTCCGGAGTTAGAGGAGTCGAAGCGGAAAGCGATGTCATACTGGCTGTCGGTGGGGTTGATCGAGCCGGTGGCATAAGCGCCGAAGACATCGACACCGTTAAGGTCGTTGGCGGTGCGGGAGCCTGCTGCGGGGAGGAAGATGGAGTTGCCGTTGGGGCCGGTGAAACGGTAGCCGTTTACGCCGTCGACCTGAGTCCATTCTTTAGTACACCTGTTGAAAAGTTCCTCGAAGTCGGCAGCGCCGGGGAGGGTTACCTTGCCGCCCCATGCATGGTTGGCCATGTCGGAAGGAGTCTGGTAAATGGTGGTCGAAGCATAGTCGGCAGTCTTGATTGAGTTGTTGACGCCTGTGAGATCGCCGTAGCCGAAGCGGCCGCCGTAAGCGGATTCGGTGGGAGCGCCGAGGTTGAACTTAGCCCATTTCACGGAGAGACCGAGGTCAACGAGATCCTCGTCGACGTCGAAGTCGAACGCTGCAGTGGTCAGGGGCTGCACTTCGCCGTAGACGATGCAGCTGCCGAGGTTGGCGTAAGCGGCATAATAGTAGTTGGTGGCGGGAGCGAGGCCGGCATATTCGATGGCGAAGTCGGCGGTTGCACCGTCGGCAGCGGGGATGATAAGACCTGCGCGGACAGCCTCTTCATTTTCGGAAGCGGCGATGACGATACCATAGGCGGCGTCGGCGGGCGAGCCGGTGACGGTACCGCCGACGGTAGCGCCATAGGCGTTAACGGCGTCGGCAGCCTTGGTGACGACCTTAGTGTCGGTGGTGAGCATGCTCTTCACGGCTCCGGTAATGGTAACTTTCTTCTTGAGGGTCACGAAAGCCTGATAGTAGACGAGGGTATTCTCCTCCAGACCGGTGATCTCGGCTGTGAGGACGCCGTCGGTGAGGGTACCGGCGACGCTCTGGGTGAGGGCGTCCTCGGCGAAACCGTAGTTGAAGCCCACGGTGTAGAACGAGGAAGCGGTGTTTTCAAGACCGGTCACCGTACCGTGGAAAGTAAGGGTGGTGGCGGTAGCGTCGGCGGAACCCGTGACAACTGAATCGGAGTTGAGAATGGGGTTCTCGTTGACGAAGTAATCGTCGTCATCGTTACATGATGCCAGAATAAGGCCCATGAACAGAGACATGAATAAAAATATCTTGTTTTTCATTTCTAAATCGGTGTTATTTGGGTCAGGCTGAAATCCGGCGCGAGGATTGCCATTCTGCGGCGCGGCCTGCGCCGGATTTTCAGCATGAACCGGTTTTTGGGTTCCTTATTCGATTGTCAGTGACGATACGTTGACAGAAACGTTGCTGATGTCGTTGGAAGCAGCAAAACCGTCGAGCTGGATCGTTACAGAGAGAGCACTGGGAGCGGTTGCGAAGTTGAAGGTCGAACCGGTGTCGTTTACAAGCTCCATTGTGTTTTCACCCGTAGTGTTGAAATTGTATGCCTGGAAGTTGCTGAAGCAGCCGGGTTCCCATTCGAATCCGGGGATGTTGCAGCAGAAAGCGGCTTTGGGCGAACCTGTCCAGTCGATGCCACTGACGGTATACTTCAGCACGAGCTTCTGATTCTTCTTCAGTTTGAGTTTGTTGACGTCGACCGACTGATTTTCCGTGCCGCCCCAGTCAAGAGGCTGCCAGAGGTTAAGACGGAGATACTTGTCGGCTTCGACATAAACGTTGATCAGCGAGTTGTCGACCGGAATCACAACGGGACCGGTCTGGCCGCCGCCAATGGGCTTGATGGTCATGCGGGCGCAGAGATACTTGTTGGCGTCGCCGTTGGCGTCTTTCTCAACCGGGATACCGAACACAACCTCATTGTCGTCGGGCTTGCAGACCATTACGGTGAATTCCGTGCCGGTGATGGAGATGTCGCCCGACTTGAGGAGGGTTATTTCCTTGTCGAAGACAATCTTGTTGTCCTGGATGGTGAACTTGGCGGAAGTATTGCCGTCGACGGTCTCGAGTTCGGCGCTGCCGGTCTTCTCGAGGGTGAGGGCGAAGTCGCCGGCTGCCTCATACTTGGGAGCCCAGGAAGCGCCGTAGCAGTCGAGCCACTGCCATTCAGCTGTAGCGGGGTTCCACCACATCAGGTCGTAGGGTTTCTCTTCGTCGAGCAGGAAAGTGGTCTTTGTGGCGACGTAAGAGGCGTCGGCACCGGAGATGGTGAAGAGCGAAGTCTCGAGATCCTCATAGGCGGGTTCCTGTACGGGAGCCTCGGGGAGCAGACCGGGATCGTCGACAGGAATCTGGATGATGCCGTCGCGGAGGTCTTTGGCAACGAAGTTCCAGACAATCCACCAGGGGCCTTCGGAGTTGGTACGCATCGTGGCGATCTGAAGCACGTAGGGAGTACATTCAAGAATCTTCAGGTCGGTTGTATAGTTCGAGCATATGCCATTGCCCCAGTTGGCATGGAGCATCTCGCAGCCGGTGAAGGAGATGGTGGGATGCTTCGGGTCGGAGACATTGAAGGTGAATTTGCCGGTTTTGATCGAACCGCCTTCAGCGACATTGTCGATAGTAGCCACGCAGCCCTTCAGGGGGTCGAGTTCAAGCACCATCTCAGTGTCGAGATAGGGAGAATCAGAGGGAATGAGCCAGGACTGGAAACCGGGATCCCAGTTCATTTTCCAGCCGTCGGGGCCGAACACGGGGTCATCGTTGTTAGAGCCGTCGTTAAGCACGTCGGTCGGACTCATGTAGCCTACGGGCGACGAACCCTGATAGGGAGGATACGCCTTGTTCATGGGCACCCATACCTTCGGGTTGCCCTGACCGTTTTCGTCGACACCGCCGGCGAGGTAAGTCCACAGCGGGTTGGAAAGCATTTCGAAGTTGTTCTGGTTCACGGTGAACACGTAGGGCTCGCCCCAGACGGGACCGGAAGTGGAGGTGACGCCGAACTTCACGGAGTATTCGCCCGAGAAAGGAAGCTCAAGAGTGGTTTCCGGAGCCTTGATCACGCCGTTGGGGGTGTCCCAGACCGCTTGCACGGTGGGAGCCATCAGCGATTTGAGATGGATTGTGTTGGGATCCTTGGGGTCGGGAGTAACGGAGAAAGCGATTCCCTCCACCAGCTCCGAAGGCGACACGGTGGCGCCGGGCATATCATAGCTGTCGGGGGTACAGCCGGTGAAAGAAGTCCCCAGACCTACGGCAACCGCCAGCGATAAGAGAAAATTTATATGTTTTTTCATTTTGAATTTCTTAAAAGGAAATTTCTGAGTATATGATTTAAATTTCAGTCGCTGTCATCAGTTCCAGCCGGGGTTCTGTTTGAGCACGCCGTTGGAAAGCACGATCTGGTCGTTGGGGATACGGCAGAGACCCTGAGTGGCGACAATCTTCGACTTGTCGTAGGTTACGGTGGTTGCGTGACCGCCGCTGGTGGCTTTGCCTGCGGAAGCGCAGACGGCGTCGGCCATCACGTCGACACCCTGACGGAGGAGATCCCAGTAGCGGATGCCCTCGAAGGCGAGCTCGCGGGCGCGTTCGTCCATGATGTTCTTCTGGTTCACGGCAACATCGCCGAGACCGGCGCGGCTGCGGATCTGGTGCATATAGGTGGCGGCGTTGGAAGAGCCGAGCTCAGCAGCCATGAGGAGCACGTCGGCGTAGCGGACGAATACCCAGGGCTGGGCGTTACATTCCTGGAAGCCCATCGTACCCTTCGGGTCAGTAGCGGGAAGACCGTTGCCGAACACGAGGGGAGTATATTTCTTCACGGTGTAGCCGGTATACTCACGCCAGTCGTTAACCTGAGTTTCATATTCAGCAAGCTTGCTCACGCCCTCGCCTACAACGTCGATGATCGAGGCGGTGCGGCGCAGGTCGGAATTCGAGAAGAAGGTCTCGCGGAAGTTGTCGGTGACGCAGCAGGCGCCCCATCCCTTTCCGTAAGGAGAGAAGTTGAGGCTACGCATGCCCATCATCACCAGCCAGCGGTTTGAGTCGTTGTTGCCGTTATAATCCTGGGTCGGGGTGAAGTTCATGGCGAGGATCACCTCAGAGTTGGCGTCGCCTGCGTAGGTAGACTCAGCGCTCCAACCTACCTCGTCCTTGCTCTTGGGGATGAGCGATGCGGCGGGCCAGAGGTTCTTGAAATCCTCAACGAGTTCGTAGCCGCCATTGGTGATCACGTCCTCAACGGCTGCGAGAGCCTCTGCTTTTGTAAATGAACCTATAGTAGTGCCCTCTTCTGTGGTGAAGCCGGGCTCCTTGCCGTAGTAGCCGGTATAGAAGAGGTATGCGCGGGCGAGAAGAGCCTCGGCGGCATATTTGGTTATACGTCCGAAGTTGTCGGCACCCTGGTTTGCGCCGGCGGGGATGTTTTCGGCGGCATACTTGAGGTCTTCGAAGATATTTGCGTAAACCTCGGCGGGATCAGCCTGCGGAACGTTGTCCTGCGAGGGTTCGAGCAGCAGCGGAATGTTGCCCCAGAGGCGTACCATGTCGAAATAGAGGATGGCGCGGATAGCGCGGGTTTCGCCGAGGTAGAGACCCTTCTTGTCACTGTCTTCCTTCCAGTTGAGTTCGTCCTGGTGGAGCAGGAACTCGTTGCAGCGGTATACTGCGGCGTAATAGAGCTTCCAAGTGTCGGAGAAAATCATTAGCTCCGAGGGACCCTGTGCCTGATCGAAGCGGTCGAGCACCTGAGCCTTGTAGTCGTCGCCGTTGCCGGTGGAGCCGTAACACTCGTCGCCCATGATGGTGGCGGTGAGATAAATGTTGTTGACACCGCCGAGACCGGAAGCCACCTGACGCCAGCCGTCGTAGCAGCCCACAAGGGCACGCCAGGCGTCGTTTTCGGTCTTGTAGAAGTTACCGGTGGTTGACTCTGTTTTCGAGGAAACGTCGAGGAAGCTGTCGCCGCAGGAAGTTACGCCGACGCCGACCATGGCGGCTACCGTGAGAGTCAGTATGTTGAATCTGAACTTGTTCATTGAAATTTTCAAATTAAGTAAAGAAGTTTTTCGTTAGAATGCGAGATTTACACCGATAAGATAGGTGCGGGGACGGGGATAGTAGCCGAGGTCGATGCCCGAAACCCAGCCTGAAGTACCGTAGCCGATTTCAGGATCCATGCCGTCGTAGTCGGTGAAGGTATAGAGGTTCTGGATCTGGAAGTAGAGGCGGGCGTTGCTGCACCACTTCTGGTTGATGAGCGGCGCGAAGTTGTAGCCGATGGTCACGTTGGAGATGCGCAGGTAGTCGCCGTCCTGGGTATAGAGGTCGGAGAACATCCAGTTGATGTTCTGGTTGGTGACACGCGGAATCTTATTGGATGTGCCTTCGCCTGTCCAGCGGTCGAGGATGCGGGTGGTGTAGTTCGAGAACTGGTTCACCTGGTTGCGGTAGGACTGCACGATCTTGAAGCCTGCTGCACCGGAAGCTACGACTCCGAAATCGAAGTTCTTGTAGTAGAGGTTGAGGTTGAAGCCGTAAGTGAACTTGGGCATACCGTTGCCGAGGTCAACGCGGTCTGCGTCGTCGATGGCTCCGTCATGGTTAACGTCGATGAACTTCACGTCGCCGGGCTGCGGGTTGTCCTGGAGAGTGCCGTTGCCGGCGAGCAGCCAGTCGTTGATTTCCTTTTCGTTCTGGAAGAGTCCTGCGGTCTTGAAGCCCCAGAAGTATCCGATAGGCATGCCGTTCTGAGCGCGGTAGAACTCGTAGGAGTTGTCGTAGAGCTGGTTGGTCTCGCCATGGATAATGCCGTCGTCGGTGGGGATTGAACCGACTTTGTTTTTGTTCCATGCGCCGTTTACGCCCACGCTGTAGGAGAAGTCCTTGCCGATGACGTCGTTCCAGGTAAGGTTGAACTCAACACCGGTATTCTTCACGTCGCCGCCGTTGATGATCGGGGCGCCGGTGCCGACGGTAGCCAGGATGGGAGCGGGCACGAGCCAGTCTTTGGTATTCTTCCAGTAAACGTCGAAGTTAACGCCGAGGCGGCTGTTGAGCAGGCGGGCATCGAAACCGATGTTGGTCTGCTCGGAGGTCTCCCAGGTAACGTCGAAGTTAGCGATACGCGAGGGATATGCGCCCCAGTTGTTGGCAAGTGTCTTGTCGTAGCCTTCGTTGTAGACGCCGTTCGGGCCGAGATACTGACCGAAGAAGTAGTGGGTATTCGACACCTTGATGGGTGCGAGATACTGGTAGTTGTCGATGTTCTGGTTACCTACGCGGCCCCAGCTTGCACGGATCTTGAGGAAGTCGAGCCATCCGCGGGTCTTTTCCATGAACGATTCGCTCGAGATGTTCCAGCCTGCGGAAACAGAGGGGAAGGTACCGAAACGGTGACCCTCGGCGAAGCGCGATGAGCCGTCGCGGCGGAGAGTGAAGTTAACCATATATTTCTCAGCCCAGTTCCATCCGAGTCGGCCGAAGTAGCTGACGGAGCGGGAGTCGTCGTGGGGATTGCCGGCAGCGTTGAGGCCGTCGGCTGTGGTTGCGGCGGTACCGTTGCTGATCCAGGCATAGGGCCATGTGTCGAAGCCTTCCTTCAGGTAAGCCTGGTTGCCGCCGAGGTAGGTGCCTTCATAGCGGTAAGCCTCTGTACCGAGGAGGGCGTTGAATGCATGCTCGCCGATGTTCCAGTCGTATGACACGGTGTTTGTCCAGGTCATGCCGAGAGAGTGGTTCATGTTCTGGGCAACGCGGGTGTAGTCACTGTAGACATAAGGTGAGAAATGGTAAACGGGAGTGAAGCTGCGATATTCGCTCGAGCCGTAGACGGCGCCGAAGACGGTGCGTATCTTGAGGTTCTTGATGGGTTCGAGCTGAGCGTAGACGTTGCCGTTGAATGTAGCGTTCTTCGTAATGTTGTTGGTGTTGACCATCATGGCTCCGTAGGGGTTGCCGTTGTTCTGATACCAGTCGCTGCCCGTGGAGTTATAATAGTTGCCGTCCTTGTCGTAGACAGGAGTGAGCGGGGTGGAGTCGAAGGCGCCGCGGAGGGTGTTGTTGTACTGGTTTCCGACACCGATGCCTTTCGACTTTGTGTAGACGAAGCTGACCTGCTCACCCACGGTGAGGAGGTTGCCGAAGAGCTTGTGGTCGGAGTTCACGCGGAAGTTGTAGCGCGAGTAGTTCGAAACCTCGGGACCGCCTACGATACCTTCCTGGTTGATGTAGCCGAGGGAGATTGCATAGGTAGAGGTAGCGGAGCCGCCGGTAACGCCGAGAGTATAGCTCTGGGTCTTGGCGTTGTCGTGGAACATCTGGTCGATCCAGTCGGTGTCGACCACGCCGAGACGGTTGCCGTCGGCGTCAGTACGCCAGATGTCATTGTAGCCGGCCCAGTTGTATGGAGCGCCCCCGGAGTTGATAGACTGTTCGTCCATGATGGCCATGTACTGCTCGGAATTAAGCATCTCCATCTTGCGGGGAGCGCTCTGCCAGCCGAAGTAACCGTCGAAGGTAACCTTGGCCTTGCCTTCGCGGCCCTGCTTGGTGGTGATGAGCACAACGCCGTTGGCGGCCTGCGCACCATAGATGGCTGCGGAAGCGGCGTCCTTCAGCACGTCGATACTTTCGATGTCGGCGGGGTTAAGGGTGGAGATGTCACCGCCGATACCGTCGATAAGGTAGAGAGGCGAAGCGTTGCCCACGGTGCCGAGACCGCGGATGGTGACCTTCATTCCGGAACCGGGCTGACCCGACTCGGAAGCGATGTTCACGCCGGGAAGCTGGCCCTGCATGGCCTGGAGGGGCGATGTGGTGTTGAGTTTTGCGATTTCGTCACCCTTGATCTGGGCGGTGGCACCGGTGACGAGTTTCTTTTTCTGAACGCCGTAGCCGACAACCACAACCTCTTCGAGAACCTCAGAGTTCTCCAGGAGGGCGATGTCGAGCTTCGGACCCGTCACTGTCTCCTCTCGCGTGGTCATTCCCACGTAGGAAAACACGAGCACGGCGCCCGTTTCGGTTTTGATGGAGTAGTTGCCGTCGATGTCGGTGGAGGTACCGTTGGTGGTACCCTTGACAAGGACTGTCGCTCCGATCAGAGGTTCGCCGTCAGCGGCGGACGTCACGGTACCGCTGACCGTGAGGGCTTCGGCGTTGATGAAGCCGACACTCGTCAGGAGGCACAGAGCAACCATTGCGAAGCGGAAGAACCGCATGCGGCAATGTTCAATCAGATTTTTTCCCATTGATAAATGATGAGTTTTACAGGTTAATATTTAGGTTATTGTCTTAGTTAGGTTGAATCGTGATGTCAGGTGAAGAGAAATAAGGTACGGTTTTCAACCGTTATCATCCCTTCTGCAGGATTGCGGCAAATTTAATGTTTACTTTTTTAAGCACAATTATCCTGAACAAATTAAAAGGTGTGTTAAAAAGTAAATAGGGGGGGGTGATTTGTTAATATATGCTATCGGATTTGTTAATCAGACAGTGTCAGAACCCGCTTACGGAGCGGGGTTTGAAAAAATTTCAAATGTTTCTTTGCGGCTACATTTGGTTTTTCGGTTAACATTTGCTTACTTTGCAAACAAGATATGTTGCATAACATAATTAGCCATGAAAAAAACATTTTTAACACTGACGGGCGTGCTTCTCGCCTTTTGCGCCGCCACCGGCATAACAGCCGCCGACAGATTCCGCATGAAGCACCTCGAAACCGGCAACGGACTCTCGAACAACCGCATAAACACTATACTGAAAGACAACGACGGATTCATGTGGGTGGGCACCACCTCCGGGCTGTTCCGCTACGACGGCTACGACATCCGCATGTTTGTCGACGACCCGACTTCACCTTCCAACATCGGCAACAACAACATCCTCGACCTGCAGACCGACGCCGACGGGCGCATCTGGGTGCTCGCCGGCTCGAATTATATAGTCTATGACCCGGCGAAGGAAACATTTATCAACGACATAGGCACCTATCTGCGCGGGAAAGGCATTCAGGGGGAGGCAGCAACAGTGTTTATAGACCGCAACAAGGCGCTGTGGGTCTACGTGCGCAAGCAGGGCGTCTACCGCCTCGACAACGGCAGCGAGAAAGCCGAGGCCGTGAAGGGTCTGAAACTGTCGAACCGCGACATAACCGACATCATCGAGGCCGGCGACAAGATTGTGTGTGTCGACAATTCGGGCGTGCTGCTCTTCGTCGACCCCGCCACGATGACGGTTGTGAAGACCGTAGACGGAATACCGGCGTCGAATCCCGGCGACTATACATATACTTATACGGCTCTGGCCGACCGCGACGGCAGTATATGGGTGTTCAACACCGAGCGCCTGTGGCTCTATGACCCGGGCCACGACCGCTGGCTCACCACGATGCTCCCGTCGGAGGGACGCGAAATGGTGGTGAAGACACTCTATCAGGGCGCCGACGGAACGCTGTGGATAGGCCGCGACCATCACGGTCTGGAGCGGGTGGTAAAACAGCCCGACGGCATCAGATTCACGGAAATCGACACCGGCGACACCAATCCGGGCGCCAACAACACCGTCACCGCCCTCATGGAGGACGGCAGCGGCACAATGTGGATCGGCACCTACAAGCGCGGACTCTTCTACCACAACGAGAGCGCCGAAAAAGTGTCGCTCTACCCGCTTCCCGACGCCAACGTGATTCTCAATGACCCGAATAATGAGGAAATGTGGGTGGGAACCGACAATTCCGGACTCATGAAATGGAATCCGGTCACCGGCGTCAACCGCAGCATCCCGGATCCGTCGGACGGCAAGAATCCGCCCGCAGTGACGGCTCTTGCAGAGACTCCCGACGGCACATTATATATAGGAACGTTCGCACGCGGGCTAAAGAAATATGCCGGCGGCAGTTTCAGCCGCGTTTCAACCGCCTCGGGGCTCGATTCGTCGTATGTATGGTCAATAGTGCCCGGCGACAACAACGACCTTTGGGTCGGTACGCTGGGCCACGGGCTCTATAACCACAATCTCCGCACGGGCGAAACCGTATCGTTTACCGAAAACAACAGCAATCTGCCTTCCGATTTCGTCACCTCGGGCCTGCGCACCCGCGACGGGAAATATTATTTCTCCACCGCATCGGGAGTGGCGGTCTACGATCCTGCAACCGACCGTATCGCTCCGCTCGCTGTGGCCGGCGGAGGCAAAGACATCGAGAATCTGAACTCCACGAATATCAACCAGATAATCGAAGATTCGAGAGGATTGCTGTGGATTGCGTCGACCAACGGACTGAAAGTTCTCGACCGCGCCCGGGGCAAAATCCACGAGATAAATCTGCGCGACGGCATGCATTCGCTCTTCATTCTCGGCCTCATTGAGGACGCCGACAAAAGCATCTGGGTGAGCGAGGGCGGCAACCTCATCAACCTTGAGGTGGATTTCAACGAAAAAAACGGCGAACTCGCAACGACGGTTCATCTCTACGACTCGCGCGACGGTGTGCAGAACAGCGACTTCAACCAGCGGTCGTTCGCCATGCTCGACAACGGCGACATCGTGGCCGGCGGTCTGTATGGAATCAACCGCTTCTCTCCCGCTCTGATCAGCTACAACAAAACCCTCCCGAAGGTCATGTTCACCGGACTCGCCGTGATGAACCGGCCGGTGGCGGTGGGCGACGAGATCAACGGCCGCGTTGTACTCCCTGCCTCGCTCAACAGCGGCCATAAGATCGACCTGCCTCCCAACGCCGACGAATTCACAGTTTATTTTGCCACCGACAACTACGTGCTCCCCGACAAAACCACATATTATTATAAGCTCGAGGGATTCAACGACGATTGGATAGCCTGCCCGCCGAGGGTGAATCACGTGACCTACACCAACCTCTCGCCCGGACACTACAGGCTGCTGGTGAAGGCGGTGAACAACGACGGCTACGAAAGCGCGCAACCGGCCGAACTGGCCGTAAACATCCATCCGCCGTTCTACGCCACTCCCCTCGCCTATTTCTTCTACGTGATCCTCGCCTCGGCACTGATCTACGGCATCGTACGGATTATCCGCGACCGTGAACGCAATCGCTTCAACCGCAAGCGCCAGGAGGACAACATGCGCAAGCAGGAGGAAATCAACCAGCTGAAGTTCAAATTTTTCACCAATATAAGCCATGAACTGCGCACTCCGCTCACACTCATAGTATCGCCTCTCGAGGCTATGATAAAGGAGTCGGGCGGCGACGAAAAGCAGACGCGGCGTCTCACGATGATGCGCAACAACGCCATGAGGCTGCTCAACCTCGTGAACCAGCTCCTCGATTTCAGAAAAAACGAGGTGGCGGGACTGCAGCTCTCGCCGTCGGAAGGCGACATCGTGGCGTTCGTCCGCAACACCTGTAACTCGTTCACCACCATGAGCGAACGCAAGAACATCGACCTGACCTTCTATTCGCCCGAAGAGTCGATAAACATGATGTTCGACGAGGACAAAATGGGGAAAATAATAATGAACCTGCTGAGCAACGCCTTCAAGTTCACCCCGGCCGGAGGCCGTGTCGACGTGGCCGTAGAGCGGCTCCCCGGCCCCGCGCCGATGGTGCGCATCAGGGTGGCCGACACCGGAATAGGCATCAAAGACAGCGACAAGGAGCGAATCTTCGAACGATTCTATCAGGTCGACGACAACGGCGAACCGCACCCGGGCATGGGAAGCGGCATCGGACTGAGTCTCGTAAGCGAATACGTGCGCCTGCACAACGGCACCATCCGCGTCACCGACAATCCCGGAAAGGGAAGCGTGTTTATAATCGACGTTCCGCTGCGGCAACCCGCGAAAGACGAGAAAAAGTCCGGAACGCAACCTGTTGCCCCTCTGAATGAGGCTACGCCGGAACCTGCCGCTACCGGGCCTGATAAAACCGAGGAAGCGCTTCCGGAAATTACCGCTCCCGCACCCGCGCCGGTGGCGAAGACCTCCCCGGAAAGCAAACATCCCACCGCCCTGGTGGTGGACGACAACGCCGACATGCTCGAATTCATAAAGGATGGCCTTACACCTGAATTCCACGTAATTACAGCTTCCGACGGCGCCGAGGCCCTCTCCGTGCTGAAGAATATAAAGCCCGCAATCATTCTCACCGACCTCATGATGCCTAACATGGACGGCATCGAGCTTTGCCGCAGACTGAAAGCCGACAGCGACACGGCCGCTATTCCGGTCATCATCCTCACCGCCAAACACGACATGCAGGCAAAGGTAGAAGGTCTGACTATAGGCGCCGACGACTACATAACAAAGCCATTCAACATCGACCTCCTGCAGCTACGCATGAGGCGGCTCGTGCAGCTCACCCACAAAGGCGTGGCGCGAACCACTATCGACCCCGAACCCGGCGACATAAAGATAACCCCCCTCGACGAACGGCTCATTGAGAAAGCTGTGAAATACGTGGTGGCCAACATCAAGCGCCCCGATCTCTCTGTAGAGGAGCTGAGCTCGCACCTCGGCATGAGCCGCGTGAACCTTTACAAGAAGATGAAAGCCGTGACCGGAAAGACCCCTATCGAGTTCATCCGCCTCATCCGCCTCAAGAGAGCGGCTCAAATGTTACGCGAGAGCCAGCTCAACGTGTCGGAAATAGCCTATCAGTTAGGCTTTAACAGTCCGAAATATTTCAGCAAATACTTCAAGGAAGAATTCGGAATTTTACCCTCTGTCTACCAGCTCAACGAGAGCAAGGGAACAAATTATACCGTTTAAGTTAACATTCCGGCCATACGGATTACAAAACAGTCACTCACCGTCAACATTAGGATAATGCTGACGGTGAGTTTTTTTCATAATTTTGACATTGGAAGTTTCAGTGTTTATCAAACCTAATAACGACCTTAAAAAAACCATCAATAACTAAAACTAATCTTCAACAACTAACCTTAATCAATATGAGACTATTCAAGTTATCTTCCGTAGCACTTGCCGCACTTCTGGCGGTTTCGTGCTCCTCAGGAAAATACGAGAAGAGCGACCGCGGCATCACCGTCAACGTTGCCTCTTCCGGAGAAAACTCCGTAAGGAAGGTACGCCTTCAGGTTATCGCCGACAAAATCATCCGCGTGACCGCTACCCCCGACAAAAATTTCGCTCCCGACGCGAGCCTTGTGACTGTTCCTCAGACACAAAAACCTGAATATAAAATAGAAGAGACCGACTCTACCGTTTCGGTAGTGACTTCGCAGGTGCGCGCCACCGTCTCGCTCGCCGACGGCGACGTGAAGTTCTACAACAACGAGGGCAAGCTCATCGTTGCTGAAGCCGACGGCGGAAGAGAGTTCTCTCCCATCGAAGTTGAAGGCACAAAAGGCTACACCGTACGTCAGGCGTTTGAATCGCTCGACGACGAGGAAGGCATCTATGGTCTCGGACAGCATCAGGCCGACGAATTCAACTATAAGGGAAAGAACGAGGAGCTTTTCCAGTATAATACGAAAGTTTCCGTCCCGTTCGTAGTCTCAACAGGCAATTACGGCATCCTCTGGGACAGCTACTCGCTTTGCCGCTGGGGCAATCCCGACAGCTACAAGCAGCTCGGCGGAGTGTTCAAACTCTATGATAAAGACGGCAAGGAAGGTGCCCTGACCGGCACTTACGTACCCGCCGAGAATCCCGAAGAGGGCACTCTCGTGCAGCGCGAGGACTCCATCTACTTCGAGCACCTGATCCGCGGCGACCTCGCCCATGTTGTCAACCTTCCCCGCGACTTCAAATTCGCCGGCAGCCACGTGACCTACGAGGGCGAAATAGAAGCCTCCGTTACAGGTGAATACAAGTTCATCCTCTACTATTCCGGCTACCAGAAAGTCTACATCAACAACGAGCTCGTGGTGCCCGAGCGCTGGCGCACGGCATGGAACCCCAACAGCTTCAAGTTCGCCGTCAACCTCGAGGCAGGCAAACGTGTGCCCGTCAGGATTGAATGGGAGCCTAACGGGGCAGTGGCATACTGCGGTCTCCGTGTATACGATCCCCGCGACCCTGCCGAGCAGATGGAAATGAGCTGGTGGGGAGAGATGCAGGACGACATCGACTACTATTTCATCTACGGTGACTCGATGGACGACGTGATCTCCGGCTATCGCACCCTCACCGGCAAATCGCCCGTAATGCCCAAATGGGCTATGGGTTACTGGCAGAGCCGTGAAAAATACAACACTTCCGACGAAGTGCTCTCCACCCTCGCTGAATTCCGCAAACGCAACATTCCGATCGACAACATCGTGATCGACTGGCTCCACTGGAAGGAAGATTCATGGGGCAGCCATGAGTTCGACCCCGCCCGTTTCCCCGACCCCAAGGGAAT
>UROS01000011.1 GCA_900549445.1 uncultured Porphyromonadaceae bacterium
GCCTCCAGCCGGTTGGGGAACACAAAGTCGGGCGATTCTGCGGCACCCTTGGCGAATGCTTCTGCGGCTCCTGCGGCATTGCCGGCAAGTGTGCGCATCCAGCCGAGGTAATAATAGGTCATTGCGGTGGTGGCTCCCGTTTTTTCTGCGGTTTTCCATACGGTTTCGGCCTCTTCCCATAATCCGGCGGCGGTGAAATCGAGGGCGATTTCGTCGTAGTTGTGGGCGTTGCCGTGCATGAGGCCGCAGAGGTCGGCGATTATGGATTCGTCGCCGGTGGCGAGATACTGGGTCACCATGCAGCCGTAGTTGAACTTGTCGGTGATATAGGAGTCGATACAGAGCGCCACGGCCTCCTCTTTTCTGCCGAGGCGGCGGAGTATGGCGGCTTTGAGGGAGTGTGCCTTCGGGCTGTTCCAGTTGCGGAGGAGCGAGCGGGTGATTTCGTAGAGGGCGTCGTCGAGATTGCCGTTGAGCGCCGAAATCTGAGCGCAGGCGAAGTAGCCGGCGTCCTGCCATGCTCCGTTCCAGGTGGATTTATAGAAATAGTTGTAGGCTTCGTCGTTGCGGTTCTGATACTTGAGGGCGAGGCCGAGATTGTAGATGGGTTCGCCGTCGTAGGGATTGGGATTTCGCTTCTGGAGGATGGCGACAGCCTTGCGGAGATACTCTTCGGCAAGTTCGAAACGACCCTTGCGGATGTACCATAGACCCATGGCGTTGAGGCATCTCACGTCGTCGGGGTCGCGGCGCAGGCCCTCGAGGTAGTAGTCGGTGGGGTTGTAGGTGGCGTGACGGTACTGCTCGAGATGGAGGCCAGTGAGATAGAGCTGCTCCACGGTCTTGATCTGATGTGGCAGGAGAGCAGCCTCGGCTGCGGGGGGAATCGGGCGGATTTCGTCGGGTTCGGTCTGCCAGGTCATGACAGTGTGTCCGTTCTTCACGAACTTCAGGCGCAGATCAGCCATGTCGGCGCCGTCAACTGCGATTGTCTCTTCAAATACCTTCTCGGGTGTGATATCCACGTTGCGGTCGAAGAAAATCCTGCCGTCGGCAGAGGTGAGCAGAATGTTGACCGACTGGCGGGAGGTGGAGAACACTTTGAGAACCACGTTGCCTTTGCCGTCGGGCTCGATGTTCATCAGGAGGTCTTTAGTGGCATTCTTCACCACTCCGAGTTCGCGGTAGGGGAGGAAGTACTGTGTGAACTCCTTCTCCTCGTAGGGCATGAGCCATGTGAAGTCGGGCTGGTTTTCGGTATAGACGCCGGCCATGAGTTCGATGTAGGGTCCGTCGTCGTCGGTGAGGCAGCGATCCCATGCGCGGCCGAAGTCGCCGTTGCCCCATGTCCACTGCTTCTTTCCTGGCGACACGTGGTGGCTTGCCACGTGGAGCATGCCTGCTTCGGTGTCGCACTCGTAGCCGCCCTCGAAGTCATATTTCGAGTTGACGCCCATATAGGATGTGGGCACGAAGATATTCTTGTAGTTGGCAATGTCGACGCCCGAAGAGTAGTCCATCTTATAATATGTGCCGGTGGCGATGGGGAAGGAGCTTACGGCGCGCTTACCGTGGTCGAACACGGCGTTGATGTCGGGCGGGAACACCGAACGGTAGTGGTCGTTGACCGCCACGGCGGGATTGGCCCACCAGAGGAAGGTCTGGGGCATGTCGGTGCGGTTGTAGAGGACGCCCTTTATTTCGAGGTATGCGCATCCGGGACGGAGGGTGAATCCGGCCATGCCCTTCTGATGGAACATACGCTCCATCTCGCTTACCCACACGGTGACGGAACCGTCGGCATTCTCTTCGATGGCGCAGTCAACCGGCATGTAGGTTGACGGGCGGTGATGCTGGGGCCAGTTGAATTCGATGCCGCCTGAGATCCAGGGGCCTGCGAGACCCACGAGGGCGGGTTTGATAACGTGGTTGTAGTAAACGAAATGGCGTTTTTTGATTTTATCGTAAGCCATCTGTATGCGGCCTCCGAGTTCGGGAAGCACCATTACCTTGATGTATTCGTTTTCGATGAAAACAGCGTTCCATTCGTGGTCGGTCTTGACGTCGGAGATGGATTCAATCACAGGGTAAGGGTAAACTACGCCGCTTGAACCCTGATAGACTCTCTTTTCGAGAAAAATGGGATTTTTTTCGGGGTCGCCCACTTCGTAAGTGGGAATCACAACCCGCTCTTTCCATGCTTTGACCATGATAATGATATAGAAATATGAGAAAGGTAGTTATTAGAAATCAGTTGACATAATCTGCTCCTGACGGTCGTCGACCAGTTCTTTTTCGAGCGATTCGAGGGTTTTGCCTTTGGTCTCGGGGCAGCGGGCGAGAATGAAGATCCATCCGGCGAGGCATATAGCGGAGTAAATCCAGAAGGTGCCATAGCTGCCGAGGGCGCTGTTGAGCAGCGGGAATGAGTAGGTGAGGGAGAAGGACCCTACCCAGAGGGCGAAGGTACAGGTGCCTACTGCCACGGCGCGGACGCGGTTGGGGAAAATCTCGGCGAGGAGCACCCAGGTGACGGGGCCGAGTGTCATGGCGTAGCAGGCGATAGCCGCAACAACCGGTATGATCATGATGAATCCTGTAGCTCCCGTGTAGTAACCGATGCCGAGCGCGGCGTAGATGATGCAGAGACCTGCGGCTCCCCAGAGCATGAGTTTGCGGCGTCCGACACGCTCCACCATATAGATAGCCACGATTGTAAACACTACGTTGACGATGCCGGTAAGCACGATGTTGAAGAACATGTCGCCGAGGTCGTAGCCGGCGTCGGCAAACACTTCCTGAGCATAGTTGAAGATAACGTTTGTGCCGCACCACTGCTGGAACACGGCCACTACCACTCCGAGCAGAAGTACTCTGCGGTAGGGGCGGCTGAAGAGCAGGCGCAGGCCGCCGCTGCTTTTCTTTTCAGAGCCGGAGGCTTCCATGGCGTTGATTTCGCGGATGGCGTAAAGACGGCCGCCGATGTGCGAGAGAATTTCCATGGCTGCGTCGGTGCGCGATTTCATCACAAGCCAGCGCGGACTCTCAGGAATGAACCAGGCGAGAAGCAGGAAAGCAGCGGCAGGGAATGCAGCGCTCCAGAACATCCAGCGCCATCCCATGAGTACGTTCCATGAATCGGCGGGGGCAACGGTGGTGCCTTCGGGCATGGGTTCGGCAATGAGCATATTGACAATCTGGGCGGCGAGTATGCCGATCACGATTGTCATCTGATTGAGAGCAACGAGTCGTCCGCGGATCGACGCGGGGGCAACTTCGGCTATATACATTGGCGAAAGACCCGAGGCTATGCCTATGGCTATTCCGCCGACGAAGCGGGCGCAGAGAAATAAATTGAAGATGTTGAAAGCACCGGTTGCGTAGGCCGACACAAGAAACAGAGCCGCCGAGACGAGAAGCAGCGGGCGGCGTCCCATTTTGTCGGCGAGCCAACCGCAGCACATTGCGCCTACGAGGCAGCCGGCAAGGGCAATCGACATGGCAAGACCCTGGAGCGACGGAGAACCGGCGATTCCGAAATAAACCTCGTAGAACGGTTTAGCACCGCCGATAACCACCCAGTCGTAGCCGAAGAGCAGTCCGCCCATGGCGGAGACGAGGCAGATAAAATAGATGAAAGTGTTGTTGGTTTTTTCCATTGGTATGACTGATTTTTGGATACCGCAAAATTACAGCGTATCCAACCGCCGGAAAATGAAAGATTTCTGTAAAAAGATGGATTATTTTACTATCTTTGCCGTATGAAACTGAAAGACGGATTCAAGGGGGAGCAGTCGGTGGTTCTCCCGCAGGCGATAGTGGGCATGATGAGCAGCGACCCGTTGGCTTCTGCACTGTATCTCACCGACATAGGTTACTATCCGAAGGCGCGGCATCACTACCGGCGGCGAACCGAACCGATAGAGCAGTACGTGTTTATCTATTGCGTTGACGGTGAAGGATGGTACGAGACTGACGGTGTAAGCAGGATTATACATGCGGGAGAGTACTTTATTCTGCCCAAGGACAAGCCGCATATCTATGCCGCCGACGAGAAGAATCCGTGGTCAATCTACTGGATACATTTCAGCGGCACACTCGCACAGTATTACGCCTCGGGGTGTATGCAGCCAACACGGGTGGAACCGGGCGATTTTTCGAGGATAAGCGTGCGCAACAATCTCTTCGACGAGATTCTCATCACGCTCAACCGGTCGTATGCTCTCGAAAACATCCGCTATGCCATGGCGCTGCTGCAGCACTATTTC
This sequence comes from uncultured Porphyromonadaceae bacterium, assembly GCA_900549445.1. Lineage (GTDB taxonomy): Bacteria > Bacteroidota > Bacteroidia > Bacteroidales > Muribaculaceae > Duncaniella. The sequence goes on from UROS01000011.1 coordinate 4,269, forward strand.
GCGTCGTTGCGCTACATACAGCAGTTCCGCGGGGCTGCGGCGTCGGAGCGGGTCGGATTCGACATAGCGGAGTCGGCCATCCATTATTTCGAGGAGCGCATAGGGAGCCGTCTCTCGCTCGAGGAGGCGGCGGCTTACGTAGGTTTGTCGGCCTCGCGTTTCTCGGCGGTTTTCAAGGAGCGTACGGGTCATAGTCCGCTCAATTATTTCAATCTGCTCAAGGTGCGCAAGGCGTGCGGGCTGCTCGACGACACGCAGCTTTCCGTGAGCCAGATAAGTCTGCGGCTCGGAATAGAGGATCAGTATTATTTTTCGCGGCTGTTTTCGCGGATTATGGGTATGAGTCCCCGCGCTTACCGCACGCGCGAACGGACGTAAAGGCGGCAGGCATAGCACGCAGGCAGGATCCTTAAGGTCGGCGCAATTATGGTTTTATTGGCGGAAAAGTTCGGGATGTGAGCCAAGGCGGACGAGGTCAATTTGGTCAGCTTCGCGGTCAAACCAAATCAACAGAAAATCACCTTCGATATGGCATTCCATGAAGCCTGCATAGTTGCCGGTGAGCGTGTGGGGGTAATACTCCGCCGGAATCGGAATTTCTTCCCGAAGCATATTCAGGATCAGCATAAGCTTATCCAATTATTTAGGATCGTTTCGAAACCGCTTGTAATCCTTTTTGTATTGGGTAGTGGGATGCAGTATTTTCATAATCCCATGGATCGTTCCATCGCTTCTATAGAAGAAAGGTCGAGAGGCGCTGAGTTTCGCAGCGCGCCGCTTTGAGCCTCTTTCATAGCGGCGAGAGTAGTTTCGTTCGGCTCACTGTAAACGGCATCAAGAAGGAGGGTCTCAACATAGTTGTTAAGACTGCGGTTCTGGCGCTTGGCAAGTAGCCGCAAACGCTCAATCAGGTCAACCGGAAGACGAAAACTCTGATTCCTTTTGGGAAGTGCTATATCCATGTTGCAGTGATTTATACGGCAAAGTTAATGCATTTGTAATACAAAAAAACAAGCATTTTGCCCGAAAGGTTCAAGACGACGCAGGCGGGGACTCTGAGATCGGCGCAGGAACTGACGCCGGAGGGCAACTGGGAAGCCGCGCAACCCTATAAAAGGTCAGACCAGCCGGACAGGTCTGAATGATCCGACTGGTCTGAGTTATAGGGGAGAATATCAGCGCTGCACGCGGCCGTTGGCAGAGCCGCCTGCGAGGGCTTTTACCTCGGCTTCGCTCACGAGGTTGAAGTCTCCGGGAATGGTCTGCTTGAGGGCGGATGCCGCTACGGCGAATTCGAGTGCTTCGCCCTGGGTGGGCATGGTGAGCAGACCGTGGATGAGGCCGCCTGAGAAGGAGTCGCCACCGCCTACGCGGTCGATTATAGGGTTGATATCGTAGCGCTTGCTCTCGTAGAAGTCGGTGCCGTTGAAAATCATTGCCTTCCAGCCGTTGTGGGTGGCGGAGAAGGATTCACGCAGAGTGGAGACCACATATTTGAAACCGAATTCCTTGGCCATGGCGCGGAAAATGCCCTTGTAGCCCTCAGCGTCGGTGTTGCCGCTTTCCACGTCGCTCTCGGGTTTGAATCCGAGGCAGAGTTCGGCATCTTCCTCGTTGCCGATGCAGACGTCGACATATTTCATGAGCGGACGCATCACTGACTGAGCCTTTTCAGATGTCCAGAGCTTTTTGCGGAAGTTGAGGTCAACGCTTACGGTCACACCGTGGCGCTTGGCGGCCTCACAGGCCAGACGGGTGAGTTCGGCGGCCTTGTCGGAGATGGCGGGGGTGATACCGCTCCAATGGAACCAGTCGGCGCCTTCCATTATGGCGTCGAAGTCGAAATCTTCGGGGTCAGCCTCGGCTATAGCGGAATGGGCGCGGTCGTAGATAACTTTCGAGGGGCGCATGGATGCGCCTGTCTCGCAGTAATAGATGCCCACGCGGTCGCCGCCACGGGCAATGAAGTCGGTGCGGACACCGTAGCGCCGCAGGGCGTTGACTGCTGCCTGCCCGATTTCATGGGCAGGAAGTTTGCTGACAAAGAAGGCGTCGTGCCCGTAGTTGGCGCACGAAACGGCAACGTTGGCCTCGCCGCCTCCCCAGATTACGTTGAAATTGTCGACCTGCACGAAGCGGCAGTTTCCGGCGGGCGACAGGCGGAGCATTATTTCGCCCAGTGTAATTATTTTGCTCATAACTCTATTTTGTTTCTTTTTTCACAATCTCTAAAAGTTTCACAGCGTCCACGTAGCGTTCGATTCCCTCGGCTACGAGTTTGGCATCGCGCATGGCGTGAACCACAGTGGCGGGGCGGTTGGTGACGTCGCCGCCGGCAAACACTCCGGGGCGTGTAGTCATGCCGTAGGGGGTCTCGCGGGTGAGAACGTAGCCTTTTGCGTCGACTTCTATTCCTTCCGTCGAGGATACGATGCGCGAGGCGGGGACGCTTCCGACAGCCATGATGACGATGGAGGCGTCGACGCGCGAGCACTCGCCTTCGGTATCTATAACGATGGAATTGAGGCGTGTATTGTCTTTGTCGCCATCGATTTCAACCACTGAGGATTTCCACATGAACCGTACGCCCTCGCTTACGGCGTCGTCGTACTCCGAGCGGAGCGCTGACATATCGTTGATTGTACGGTGGTAGACCACGGTTACTTCCGCCGCCCCCATGCGCACGGCGGTGCGGGCGGCGTCGATGGCGGTGTTGCCGCATCCGATTACGAAAACTTTGTCGCCGGGTCCAACGATCACTTCGTCGCGGTTCATCAGGCCCGATTCATAGAGGCTTACGCGGCGCAGGAAACGGATGGCCTGACGAACACCGTTGTGTTCGGCGCCGGGAATGTCGAGGCGGCGCGGAGTGCCGGTGCCGGTGGCCATAAAAATGGCGTCGAATCCGCGGTTGAAAAGATCGTCGACGGTGAAATCCCTTCCGATTGTGGTGGACAGGTGAAAAATCACTCCGAGGTTTTCAATCTTGCGGATTTCGCGGCGTACCACCTCTTTAGGCAGACGGTATTCCGGTATGCCGTACATGAGTACGCCGCCCGGTTCGGGTTCCATTTCGAAAATCTCCACGCTGAAACCGCGGCGCGAGAGGTCGCCCGCAGTTGTGAGTCCGGCAGGCCCGCTGCCTATCACGGCCACGCGCCCACGCGATTTCTCGGGTATTGCCTCGTGGGTCAGGCCCGCGTCGGAGTCGAAATCGGCCACGAAGCGTTCGAGTTTACCTATGTTTATATGGCTCCCCTTCTTGCCGAGCACGCAGTTGCCCTCGCACTGACGCTCGTGGGCGCACACGCGGCCGCACACTGCAGGGAGGTTGCTGCGGGAGTGGATGATCGACATGGCATTGCCGAAATTGCCCTTGGCAAGTTCGGCAATCCAGTCGGGGATGTCGTTGGCGATGGGGCAGCCTTTGCGGCACGACGGCACCTTGCAGTGAAGGCAGCGCTGCGCTTCGCGGACGGCCTCAGCGATTGTGTAGCTTTCGGATACTTCTCTGAAGTTGTTCTCCATTATTTCATATCGAGATAATTGATCTTGTCCATGTCGCCGTAGTCGAGGTTCTCGCCGCCCATGCCCCAGATGAACATGTAGTTGGAGGTTCCGGCAGCTGCGTGGATCGACCATTCGGGCGACATTACAGCCTGCTCGTTGTGGAGCCAGATGAGGCGCTCTTCCTGCGGCTCGCCCATGAGGTGGCAGATGGCGTTGCCTTCGGGCACGTTGAAGTAGAAGTAGGCCTCAACGCGGCGGTCGTGGGTGTGGGCGGGCATGGTATTCCATACAGAGCCGGGTTTAAGCTCGGTGAGACCCATCTGGAGCTGGCAGGGACCTTCCTGAAGCACGTTGTTGACGATGAGCTGGTTGATTACACGGTCGTTGCTGTCCTCCATCTTGCCGGCGGCGAAAGAGTTGGCTTTGAGCGAGCCTTTGCGGCCGTCGATGGTTACGAGCTGAGTCTTGTAAGCCTTGTGAGCCGGGGTGGAATTGATATAGAACTTGGCGGGATTGGAGGCATCCTTGGAGCGGAAAGTCACATCCTTGTTGCCGCGGCCCACGTAGAGGGCATCCTTGAAGCGGAGTTCGTAGTCTTTGCCGTCGACAGTGACGATTCCGTCGCCGCCGATGTTGATCACGCCGAGTTCGCGGCGCTCAAGGAAGTATTCGGCCTTGAGGGGGTCGATGGTCTCGAGTTTCACCGTTTTGGCCACAGGAATCACGCCGCCGAAAATAAGGCGGTCGTACATGGAGTAGGTGAGGTTGATTTTGTCGTTTTCCATCACCCTTGGCATCGTGAAGTGCGAGCGGAGCTGATTGGTGTCGTAGTTCTTTACATCGTCGGGGTGGCAGGCGCGCATGATGGTGTAGTCTGTCTGGGCCGATGCGGCGAGCGCCATGATGACGGCGGCTGCCGAAAGTATGATTTTTTTCATTTTGAATCTTGTTTATTCGGTTTCTTGAAGTTCGGTGGAATTTTTTTCGATCATAGCCTTCTGGTTGCGGATGATGTGGACGCGGTTCCACCACATCATGGCCATGGTGAGTACCACGAGTATTCCGGAGCCTATCCAGCGGAGGTTTTCGGTAGCCTGATATATTATCCATGCCAGGGGGCTGGACGCGAAATCGAGGCTGCCTCCTGCGAAGCCCTCGGGAATGGCTACGGCGGAGTCGCCGGTGTTTGCAAACACATCTTTGGCGGCGAGCGTGAACGCCGGGGCGAGGCTGGTGACCATATAGAGTCCCATAATTATCACGACGAGGCCCACGATGAAGGTCTTGACGACGTTGCCTTTCGTAAAGGGCAGCACGAGAGGAAACACGTAGAACATTCCGGCGAGCGATGCGAGCGGCAGGAATTCGTTGCCGGGAAGAACAACAGCGAGCGCCAGGGTGACAGGTATGAGCAGAATCGAGACCACGAGGGTGGTGGGATGGCCGATGACGAGAGCGGGACTCATGCCGATGTTCAGACCTTCAGCGCCCTTGAACTTGCGCGCAATCAGCGAACGGGTGGCGTCGCTGATCGGTTTAAGGCCTTCGATGAAGAGAACGGTGACGCGGGGAATGAGTTCCATTACGGCGCCCATCTTGATGCCGAGGCCGAGAATGTAGGGGATTTTGTCGACAATCTCTGCCCACGAGCCGCAGGTGAGACAGCCGATGCCGATGCCCACTACCACTCCGAGGAAAAGAGGTTCGCCTATCAGGCCGAATTTCTTTTTCAGTCCTTCAGCGTCGATTTCGAGTTTGCCGATTCCGGGGATTTTGTCGAGGCCCTTGTTGATGGCCCACGCGAAGGGAACGAATCCGGCGCAGAAAGGCTGGGGAATGGAAATTCCGTCCATGTCCTTATAGAAGTTCTGGAATTTTTTGGCGGTCATGTCGGCCAGTATCAAGGTGATTATGTAGCAGACAATGGCGCCGAAGAAACCCCACGCCAGGGAGCCGCTCGCAAAGTAGATGATTGCTCCGATGAAGGCGAAATGCCAGTAGTTCCAGAGGTCGATGTTGACGGTTCGGGTGGTTTTCGTGAACAGCATGAGCAGGTTAACGCCGAGGCATACGGGAATGATGAAAGCGCCCACAGCGGTGTTGTAGGCCACCGAAGCGGCCGCGGGCCAGCCCATGTCGAACACGTGGAGCTGGAGATGGTAAATGTCCACTACCGTATCAAGAGCCGGGCCGAGAGCCGAAGTGAGCAGCGCGGTGACAATCGAGAGTCCCACAAAACCTACGCCCACTTTCAGACCTGATTTCAGAGCTTCGCCGAAACGAATGCCTATACACAGTCCGAGGATCGTGAAGATGATAGGCATCATCACGGCTGCTCCGAGCTTAATTATATATGAAAAGACACTTTCCATGAGTGCTCCGGAGTATTAGGGCTGTTTGCCGATATAGGCGAGGATGCCGCCGTCTACGTAGAGAATATGGCCGTTGACGAAGTCGGATGCGTCGGATGCGAGGAAAACAGCGGGTCCCATAAGGTCTTCGGGGGTTCCCCAGCGTCCGGCGGGAGTCTTGGAAATGATGAACTGGTCGAAGGGGTGGCGGCTGCCGTCGGGCTGCCGTTCGCGCAGAGGAGCGGTCTGCTCGGTGGCGATGTAGCCCGGACCGATGCCGTTGCACTGGATGTTGGCGCCTCCGAATTCGGAGCAGATATTGCGAGTGAGCATCTTCAGACCGCCCTTTGCAGCGGCGTATGCGCTGACTGTCTCACGGCCGAGTTCGCTCATCATTGAGCATATGTTGATGATTTTGCCGTGGCCTTTCTTTATCATTCCGGGAATCACAGCTTTGGCCACGATGAAGGGAGCCACGAGGTCAACATCGATCACACGGCGGAAATCCTCTACTGCCATCTCCTCCATGGGAATACGCTTGATGATGCCTGCGTTGTTTACGAGAATGTCGATTGTGCCTACAGTCTTTTCGATGTCGGCAACCATGGCTTTTACGGCCTCTTCGTCGGTTACGTCGCAGAGGTAGCCTTTTGCGTCTATGCCGAGTTTGCGGTAGGCTTCGAGACCGCGGTCAACGGTCTGCTGGCGCGAGCAGTTGAACACTATTTTAGCGCCGGCTTCGGCGTAAGCCTGAGCTATGGCGAGACCGATGCCGTAGGCGGCTCCGGTGACGAGGGCAACCTTGCCTTCGAGTGAGAAATTTACCATTGCAGTATGTTTAATTGATTTTTATTTTTAGGGGGGAGCGCAGGGCGGCGGCATGACGGGCGAGATAGTCGTTCCAGGCGTCGACCGAGGTGATGTCGGTGCGATCCCACGCGAATCCCCAGTAGTAGCTGTAGGTCTCGCCTGGCTTGTAGGGTGAGACTGCCAGTACATGGGAGGGAGCGTCGGCATGGCGGTCGATCAATGTTTCGGCTGCGCTGACGGGTAATACGGCACCTATGAAAACTTTGCCGTTTTCGGTGCCTTGCGTCGGGTCTACATATGAAATATATGCCTTTTCAGAATCGGTTGTCACGGTGCCCTCGGTGTCGTGAAGCACGATTCCGGTGGCTATGGGGCGCTCGCGGCTGAGACCTTCATAGGAGATGTCGGTGCGGTTGAGGTGTGAGCCCTTGTCGAGAGAGATGAGGCGCGTCTCAACCACGGAGGTGTCGGTTCCTACGGTAAGCGGCGTGAAGCGGAGTTTTACCGTGAAGCGCAGCGGGCCATTGTCGAGAATTTCGGCTTCCTTATAACACCAGGGATACACGATTTTGCCGGAATCCATGAGAGCGGAGACTCCGGCGCCGAGAGTGGGGCCTACGGCATAGCAGTCCATTCCGTAACCGTGGTCAACGTGATATGAGAACGTGCGGATGAACGCCTCGGCGGCTGAATCGCCCTGCTCTTTGCGGATGCTATCGGTTTTCGCCCACGATTCGGGGTTGAGCTCGATGGCATACAGCATGTCGAGGATCGGTTTCACGGTGTCGCGTTTCAGGAATATGTCGTAGCCGAATCCGCGCTCGCCGCGGTTCTGCAGGGCGGGGCCGTAGGCGCGGAAACCAACGAGGTCGTTTTCCCATCCCATGTCGTCGTCACGTTCGGGATATGCACGCCCACAGGCTATTGTATCGTAATGGTGGAGGGTGTCGGAGGGGAATATGCGGTATTTTACCGATGAATTTGCTTTGGCGTAGGTGAGGAATATGAGTTTGCGGTCGTAGGTTATCTGCGAGGGAATCTCATTGCCTTTGCTGTCGGTGACATAGAGGAAAGCTGACTCGGCAAGGGCGCCGGGAAGACTGTCGACGGGAATTTCCACCATTTCGGAAGCCCGGTCGAATTCGAGACTGTTGGAAACCTCTACCCGTACACCCCGTGAGGAGCACGCTGCCAGAAGAACCGCAGTGCCGCATAATAACAGGAGATTTTTCATGATGATTGCGAAGAAACGTGGTTTTCGGGTTACAAATATACGCAATTATTCGCTTTAAAGGACATATCAGAGAGCCGCGAGCACGCTTTTCCCGCTGTTGAGCTTCTTTTCGCGCAGAAGAGCCTCTATATAGTAGTAGTCGGCATAGATGATGGAGGCGTCGATTTCCGAGCCGGCGGGATGGTGTCCGACCGAATGGTCGAGAAAGGCGCTTTTTTTCGCGCCGCAGCGGTAAGCGTCGGAGTCGAGCGAGGCCAGCATCTTTTCGGCTGCGCCGCGATAGACCGCACTCTTCTCTGCGCCTACGTAGCTCTGAAGTTCAAGAAGCGCGGAAGCAACTACAGCGGCAGCCGAGGCATCGCGCGGAGCCTCCGGTATTCTCGGATCGTCGAAATCCCAGTAGGGCACGTAGTCTGAGGGAAGCCGGTCGAGATATACATCTGTCACCTTCTGGGCGAAGTCGAGGAATCTCGGGTCGCCGGTTTCGCGGTAGACCATGGTGTAGCCGTAGATGGCCCAGGCTTGCCCGCGCGCCCAGGTAGAGCTGTCGGAATATCCCTGATGGGTCATGCCTTTGATGAACTTGCCTGTTATGGAGTCGTAAACCGCTACGTGGTAGCATGTATAGTCGGGACGAAAATGATGTTTCATGGTGGTTTCGGCGTGCTTCACAGCAATGTCGTAAAGACGCTTTTCGCCGCCGTTTTTCGCCGCCCAGAAGAGCATTTCGAGGTTTATCATGTTGTCCATGATAGTGTTGTGGCCTCCGAGAATGGCTATGTTGCGGGGCCAGGAGAGTATGGTTCCTGCCTTAGGGTTGAATAGGGTAGCGAGCGAGTCGGCGGTGGCAATGATCACGTCGCGGTAAGCCGGGTTGTGCGTGAGGCGGTAGCCGTTGCCATAGGAGCAGAACATCAGGAAGCCGAGGTCGTGGTCGAAAGCCGGGGTTTTGCTCAGAAATTCGAGCGACGCAGTGAATCGTTCGGCCTCGCGGCGGATTGCAGTGTCGCCGGTGGCTTCGTAGTTGTACCACAGGATGCCGGGCCAGAAGCCGCCGCACCACTCGGCCTTGTCGGCCTTGCGGCAGTGCCATACGGTGTCGGTGCCTTCTATGTTGCGTGGCATCATGGTGTAGTCGATGGAGTCTCCGTCGGCCCGGAGGTCGCGCAGTGTGCGGTGAATCTGGGCGTTGCAGTATTCGAGATCGCCGTCTATGTCGATTTCATTCCCGGCCGAAGCGGTTGTGCATGCGGTGTAGACCGAAGCGCCTGCAAGCAGTCCAATGGCGGGGAGGATAAGTTTGAGTTTCATGATTTCAGGTATAGTGTCAGATTTATTTCGTTACTGTAAAACTGTCGATGTCGATCCAACCGCGCTCCGAGCCGGCAGGTGCGGTGCTGAAAATGCCAACCTTGGCGCCGATCCATTTTCCGGCGCGGGCTTTGAAATCGGATCCGGCGCGGGTGAAACGGCGCCCGTCGGTGCTGTAACTGAATTCGCAAATCGCGCCTTTCTTTACTTTTACCCGCAGCCATATGTCGCATTCCATGTTGGGGTTGAGACCGGCGGCGTAAACGCGGGTAGGGGCGACGGTGGCTATGATCCGGCTTGTCTGCGGAGTGCCTTGTTCGGCGTCGGTGCAGGTGTTGAGTCTGAGCGTGAAGCAGTCGCCGGTTTTTTCGAGTCCGAGAGCCGCGTAGTCCCAGCCCATCACGATGAGTCCGGAAATCACTCCCTCGGTCTGGCCTTTGGCCGATATGCGGCCTTTGGCAGTAGCTGTGAATTCATCCGCCGGAAATTTCTGCAGCAGGAGGTTGGGAACTTCCCAGTAGTTGGGCGCTTCGGGAGAGAGAATGTGGCTGTACAGGCGCATAAATCCGAGGTCGGAGCCGAAGCCGTAGGTGTCGTTATAGTTGGCGTGCCACTGCCACTGGAGGCCGAGACGGCGCGAATTGAAGTCGTCGGAAGTAGCGGGCACACGGATTGCGGAAGGGGTGCTCACGACCGGTTTGCGGTGGCGCATTACGGGAGTGCCGCAACCGTCGCCATCCTTGTCCTCGCCTATCACTGGCCAGTCATTGACCCACTGCATCGGGTTGAGGTGAATGACTCGGCCGTATGCGCCGCGATCCTGGAAATGGATAAACCATGATTCGCCTTTATCAGTGTCGACCCAGGCTCCCTGATGAGGCCCGTTGACGGGAGAGTCGCCTTGCGCCATTACGATTTTCGATTCGTATGGGCCGTAGATGTCGCGCGAGCGGAGGACGAGCTGCCAGCCGTCGACAACTCCGCCGGCGGGAGCGAAAATATAGTACCATCCGTTTCGCTTGTAAATCTTCGGGCCCTCTATGGTGTGGTTTACTCCGTCGTTGCCGTCGAACACCATTACGGGTTGCGAGATAACTTTAGTGCCGTCGGCTGAAAGCTCGCATACGGTGACCACGCTGTTGAATTTGGCGCGGCTTCCCGCCCAGGCGTGTACGAGATACACTTTTCCGTCATCGTCCCACAGCGGAGTGGGGTCGATCATGCCTTTTCCGGCTTTCACGAGCACCGGCTCAGACCATTTTCCTGTCGGGTCGGCGGTTTTAACCATGAAAATACCGAAGTCGGGGTCGCCCCAGTAGATGAAATATTCGCCGTTGTGAAACCGGATTGAAGGAGCCCAAACTCCTTTTCCGTGGCGCGGTGCAGCTCCGTAGAAGTCGGCGGGCGGAACCTCGGTGAGGGCGTAGTTTACGATTTCCCAGTTCACGAGGTCGGTTGAATGGAGAATCGGGAGGCCGGGAGCGCAGCCGAAACTCGAGGCAGTCATATAGAAGTCTTTGCCGACAGCTACCACGTCGGGGTCGGAATAGTCGGCGTTGATTACAGGGTTAATGTAAGTGCCGTCGGCCAAGTCGGGCACCCATGCGCGGTTGTCGGCCGCAGCGGCGTCTATGGCTGAAAAGAGAATCAAAGATGCTGATATGATGCTGTGGAGTTTCATTCTTATTGAAAATGCAAAACAATCTTTTTTACCTCAGATATGAACGGAATTGGAATGCTAACCTATTTTTAACCTATAGTAATGTAAAAAGTCCTTTCCTGTATGGCGATGATTTCACTTATAGATACGCAGACGGCCCGCGCTACACTTAATCAGTCGGCAGGGAAAATGTGTAGGGCTGCGCCTCCGCGGGGCTGAAGGGTGAATTTCAGGCGGTCGGTTGACTTAACCTTACGGGTCTCGCACTTCACCCGGGTTGCTGTCTTTACCTTCTCGCCCCCGTCGGTGTAGATTTCGGCGGTGTATTTTCTGCCCGGGTCGAGGAAAGAAAGGTCGATGGTCTGCTCGGCGCCTTCGTTGTTGGTCATGGCGCCCACAAACCACTCGTCGCCGCTGCGGCGTGCCATCACTATGCCTTTGCCGGGGTAGCCGTCGAGCACCCGGGTGTCGTCGAATACGGTCTTGAGGTCGTCGAACCATTTCACTTCCGGTTCACCTTTATAGAATTCCGGTTTGTCGTACCAGAAGATGGTCTGCAGAGGGCTGTAGAACACTATCGAGGCTGCCAGCTGGTGGGCGTGGGTATTCTTTATGCGCTTGTCGTAGTAGCAGATGGTGTAGTCAGCCGCGCCGTTGAGCATACGGGTGAAGGGGAGCGTCACGTTATGGGTGGCGAGGGGGAATTCCTCGTTGCCGCAGATACCTTCCTGAGTCAGGAGGTTGGGGTAGGTGCGCGAGAATCCCGAGGGGCGGAACTCATCGTGGATATTCATAAGCAGACGGTTATCGGCCGCCTTGCGCACCATGTCGTGGAGCCATGTGGCCCAGCGGTGGGATGCGTACTGTACGAAGCCGCTTTTCACGCCTGCCACTCCCCACTTGCTCAGCAGCGGGAACAACTCATCCATCTGTTTCATCAGGGCGTGCTGGTTCACGTAGAGCCATACACCCACCCCTTTCTGTTTGCCGTAGTCAACCACCTCCTGCATGTTGATCTGCGGTATTACCTCAGTGGCGTCGCCGTCGTGCGAAGTGCAGGGCTCATACCATTTCCAGTCGTAGAGCATGTACTGTATGTTGTGTTCGGCGCAGAAGTCTATCACTTTTTTGCCTGCCTCGGTGGTCAGGGTGGTGCAGCGCATGATTTTTCCGGGTTTCACCCATGAGAAATCGGCTTCCGGCTCGGGATTGAGATTGAGCACAATATCGTTTTGCTCAATCAGTTTACCCGGAGAGTCGGCTGTCATGATGATTTTCCACGGTGTGGCGTAGTAAGTTACGATGTCGACCGGCGAGTACATCACCGACGACAGAGTGCCCCGGTGTCCTTCGCGGGCTATGAATTTGGTCAGACACCAGTCGTCGACGTCGGCGTCGGTCAGCGCCACCCAGCGGTTGCCGGGCAGTTCGAGCGTGAGTGCACGCTCAACGGGGCGCTTGATGGAGTCTACCGGGGTGACGTCGAAAAACGCCTGCGCCCATTGCTCGCTCCAGGCCGTGGTGCCTTCAGGAAAGGTGTAGTCCGTCAGATCCTCGGTTACTTTATGGAATATTGCGTCGGGGTGCTCGGGAAAGAAATAGCGGAAAGCCACGCCCTCATCGTAGGCCCTTACTTCCACGTCGAAGCGGTATTTCGACTTGTCTTTACGCGACAGGTGAAGAGTTGCCGAATTATAACGGTCTTTTACGGTGGAACGTTCTCCGTAGAGGGGATGCCACGTGCGGTCGACCGGCGCGCCGGTACTCACGGAGTCAACGGTGAGCAGATCCATCCAGCACTCGGGCTGGGCGAGGTCGCGCTTGCCGAGAGCCATTTCCCACACGCGGTTGTCGATCTGCAGGCCGGCGCGCGAAGGAGCTATAAGCTGCTGCCCGTCGCGGTCAACGCGGTAGGTGAGTTCTTTTTCGGGCTTTGAGAACACTACCCTGTTGCGCCCGTCGGGCGAGGTTATGTCGAGTTCCGCGCCGCAGACTGCGGTAGCGGAAGCAAAGAGAGCTATGGCAAGAAATGTTTTCATATCGGTATTATTCTTCTACGTATTTGAATTTCAGGCGATTGCCGGCGGAACGGCTCGCTTTCACTTTTTTGCCGTTGACGCTGACCGCCGAGGCTACCGATTTGTAGCTGATGCGCGCTGTTGGCTGGCCTGTCACCTGCATGTTGAGTTTTCCTCCTTTCTCTTCTGCAATCACGTTGAGCTTGGAGAGCGACGAGAATCGCGTGTCGGAGGTGCCGCGGCGCAGTATGCTACCGTGACCGATGAAGAAGTCTTTGGCAAGTGCCGGATCAGTCCCTTCGGGGTAGCTGACGGCGAGCATGTAGGCATCGGTCATCCATCCGTCAGGCTCTATCCACGAGTTGACGTGCATGAGTCTTCCGTCGGCGAGCTGGTTGATGTAGAGGTCGGTTACTTTACCCTTGTAGGTCATTCTGACGCCTATCCAGTTGTTGCCCTCGCGGCGTTCGATAACGGGAAGGTCTTTTTGGCCCGGAGTATCCTTAAGTATGATGGCGGTGACGCCTTTTATGCGGTCGGTGTTGCCCGGGAGGGTGAACGAGTAGTATTCTTCCTTTGATTTCAGGTCTTCTGTCGGGCCTTCGTGTACTGTCCAGAAGAGGTCTTCGGGATAGTCATGAACGAAATTGCTGTAAGCGAGCTGACGGGGGTAGAGCGGGCGGATGGCCACTTCCGATTCTCCTTCGGTAACGTTGAGGTCGAAGCCTTTTTTCACTGCTTTGCCGCCGGGATGCCATAGCCACTCGAACTGACCCGCCTTGTGGCTCTTGATATCGTCGACAACGAAAATCACGTTGTCAATCCAGAGGAAACTGCGGAAATTGCGGGCGAATTTGTCGGACATCGGGCCGGTGGCGTCGGCGAGCACATATTTCACGTTACCGCCGTCAACGAGACCGCTCACGCTGCCGGGGAGCATCGTGCCGTGGTACTGCTGATAGGTCGACTGGCCCTCGCCGTTGAATTTCACCACGTTGTGGGCGTCGCTCTGAAAGAAGTAGCCGCGGTATTCGGGCTTGCCGTACGAGCAGTTGCCGGCGTCCTTGATGATGTCCACGCCTTTGTGGAAGACTACGAACGATCCTGCATCGGCGTGGGAGTGGTTCCAGGTCATGCCGCTTTTTACGGCGAGCATCGTGGCGTCTTTTTCCCATGAGTCGCGCATCGTGGCCCATCCGAAGTCTTTCCAGAGATGCGAGGTCGGCAGGTCGGGCACGGCGGGCGCCTTTGAGGTGTCGACGCGGTAGAGGAAACCCAGGGGAAAGTGGATCGGGAGTCCCTCGCGGTGCTGTCCGGGTGTCACCTGGCTTACGTACCACAGAGTTTCGGGCGACTCAACGCCCATGGCGTAGGCAAGAATTATGGAACCTTCGCCGGTTACGTTCTTATGGCTGTCGCCGAACGGCAGACTGTATAGAATGCCGGTGCGGGGGTATGCGGTGTGGCAGAAAAACGAGGGCAGTTTCTCCATCTGGGGAATTTCTTCAAGTTTATCCGAGGGATGGCTGTTGATCCACGCCAGACGCATGAGCATGGCTTCGGTAGTACCGAAGCTCGCGTAGTTGATGCTCTCGTACATTCCGCCGTCGCGGTCGAAAGTCTTAGGCTTGTGCTGGATTACGTCGCCCGCGAACGAGAACCATTCCGGAAGCGCCTCGACAACCGACTGCGCTGCTTCGGCTGCCTTGGGCACCTCATTGCTTATGGCAAGGGCAAGTATGCCTCCCATACCGGCGCACGACGTCCACCAGTTGTGGCCCATCGAGTTCAGTGAGTGAACGCGGGTGTCGTCGGTAATCCAGTCACCCACGAGGGGCTCTACGGCGAGGCGGTAGAGGCCGTCGGCTATTTCTTTGCGTTCCGAAGGGGTAAGGTAGCTGTAGACCGCGTCGTAGGCGAGTGCGAGCTGAAACGACTTGTGAGCCATCTGAAGTTCGCTGCGCCATGCCGGGCGGCGGGCGAGCATCTCGGCGTCGCCCCATGATTTCACTTTCGCTGTTTTAAGCAGCGTTTCCTTGATTTTTTCGGCATACTTTTTGTCGCCGGTCATCTGGTATGCGAGAGCCGGATACTCGAGTTTGCGCACGTCGGCCTTTCCGTCTGCCACTTCGAGGATTTTTTGCCATGCAGCCTGAAGAGCCGTGTCGGTTTTCAGCGCTTTTTTCGCCGATTCCACCCGCTGGGGAGTAAAGAGCAGCGAGGGGTGCTTGATGGCCGCTGTCGCTGCCGCGAACCCGAGCAGAAGCAGGATTATCGAAAAAAATGTTTTCTTCATGATATGAGGGGTGTTTTGTTACTTGAATACGATGTTGTGGGCATGTTCGCCTATGAAGATGCGGGCCATGTCGCCAGTTTTGTACCATTTCGGTTTTTCCGGCATGTCGTCGGAGATGCGCCGGCCGTTGATGGTGAGATTCTCGAAGGTGATGTCGCTCACGGTGCGGTCTTCGTTGTAGCCGGCTATGATGGAGAGTTCTGCGTTGGAGCCGTTGTAGGCAACGTTGCGGAAAACTATGTTGCGCACCGCTTTGCCCGGTGCCTTGCAGTATTTTTTGTTGAAAAATATGCGCATGTCTATGAGCCGGCCCTGACGGAAATCTTCCACGCGGATGTCGTCGAACGTAACGCCGTCAACTATGTTATTGTCGCCGCAGGTAATGGCCATGCAGCCCTGATAGTCGAGCTGCTTTTCCTTCTGGTCGAGAATGTCGATGTTTTTGTACAGTATGTTTGTGATGGTGTCGGATGGAGCGTCGATGCCGATTTCAGTAGCGCTCCCGTGGAGGCCGATCATGATCGGATGGGCCACGTCGGCCCACAGCGTGGAGTTTTTCATCGTGATGTTGCGGCATCCGCCCCGGAATCCTTTTCGGGTGGCGTAGACGGTGGAACAGTCGTCGGAGTTGCGGCAGAAAACGCCGTCGTAGCTCACGTTGTTGCTGGCGAAAACATTCATGCCGTCGCCCCAGCCGTAGTAGCTGATTGACTTCACGTTGGTGACGCTTACAGAATCGCTCTGTCCCACTGGGAGCTGGGTTACTATCACGCCGTCGGCGCTGACGCATTTCGAGCGTTTTATGTAGATGCCCTCGCCGCGTTTTTCGGGGTGGATTTCGCCGCGGCCGCAGAATTTTACGTCGCGGACTCCGTCGGCTATCAGCGAGCCGGCCACGCGGGCGCCTCCGTCAACGTAGACTGTGGTGCCCGAGGGTATGCGCAGTGTGTCGCCAGGCAGGGCATGGTAGCCGGGAGCGAAGTATAGCACCGGAGTTTTCGCGGGATTGAATTTCGCAAGGGGAGACTGTGGATTTTTCTTCACGAGCCGGCCGTAGTCTGCGGCTTTCTTAAGGTTCGGACGCTCGGCAATGGGGCTGGCGAAGAGATGGAGATTGTGGAAGATGTCGCCGTTCACTTCAACCGAGATGTTGCGCGGCTTGTCGAGAGTGAAGAGCAGTGTGTCGCCCGACACTGCGGGCGTGATATTGTAGGAGAGGGGACGGATGCGGGCGCTCTTTACAGGAGTGGCGCCGCGGGAAATGACTCTCACGTCGGTTGCGCCTTCCATGTCGAAGTATGCCATCGAGGCATATTCCACATGATGTTTTGTGTCGCGCACTTCGTCGACTTTTACCGGGTAAACCGCTACGGGAAGCCATTGGCCGCCGTTCTGGCTGACTTCAACGGTGAAATCGTCTGATTTTGTGATGACGCCGTTGCCGGCCGGATATGTTGTAAGTTCGGCCTGGGCGCCTATGGCGAGAAGTGAGGCGAAAAGAGAAGTGATGAGTCGCATTGTTTTTCAGGTTTTTATATGAATCCGGCACACGGTCAGCCGGTTGAGTGGACCATGTGCCGGACTGTAAAGTTAGGAATTATTCGCGGTAAAGCATCAGGGTACCCCAGCCGAGCTGGTCGAAGGCGCCTGAGGTGTTTCCGTAACGGCCGTCGCCTGAGCCGCCTTCGGGACGCATCTTGTCGGCAGCCATCTTGGCATATATGAAGCCGGTGCTGAGACCTTTCACCTTTGCATAGTGGTTGTAGTAAATCTCCCATCCGGTGCGGAGATTGCCGCGGGCGTTGTCGTTGGCGGCTTCCGTGTGGTGGGCGCCGTGATTTTTGTCACGGCAGGTGCAGTCCTCGCAGTAGCTATATTCCTGGAAGGGCATCGGCTTGCTTCCGATGAGCCAGCCGCCGTCGGCGTTTTTATTGTCGGTGCCGGTGCGGAGGTTGAAGAGCGCCACATACTCGCCCATGGCCATGAGAGCATTGCCGTTGGCGGCGAAGAAGTCGAGCTGCGGTATTTCGGGATTGCAGGTGTAGAGGGTGTAGGCAATCTGGGCGAGGTTGGCTGTAACGGCAGCCGACATCTGGGCGTGACCCTGGTCACGGCCGCTTTCCTGATTCTGACCTATGCGCTCGCCGTTGAGGGGGTCGGTGTGGTAAGCCTGGATGAGCTTGCGGATGCAGCCGTTGCCCTCGCCGGTGTAGAAATAGTTGACCACGAAGTTGACCATGTCGTCGTTTTCGGTGAGAATGCCTATGGAGAGGTATGAGCACATGTTCACGAGATCCCAGTTTGACCAGTAGTGGTCGGGGCAGGTGCCGGCGTGGGTGGTCATGAAGTTGTAGTTCTTCGGGGCGAACACGTCGGTCATCCATTTTTTGAACTTTTCAAAGTCGGCTTTCGCCCAGCCTTCGTAATCGCGGAGGATTTCTGCGGCGTTGGCGAAGGTGTAGCCCTGGGCGCCGGCGGCAAGCATCTGGTTCTGGTCGCGCGAGGTGATGCCTTTGCAGACGTCGGCCCAGCGGTTGCAGATGTTTACGGCGGTGTTGGCATAATCGTTGTCGCCCGTGAGCTTCCACAGCAGAGAGAGCTGGTAGGCTGCGGCAGCGTCGCGCATGGCTTCGGCGTAGTGTTCTTTGCCGTCGGCGGTGATTCCTGTTCCGTCGCCGCGGACAATCCATTCAAGGGGCGAGGGGGTGTAGCCTTTCTGAGCGTAAGGGCTGTTTTTAAGGTTGGCGAACTCCTCCTTTACGGGAGCGGGGGCGGTGCCGGCGTCGAGTGAGGCTTTTACGCGGTCGAAATCGTCCTGGCTCCACATGGCGCACGGGTGGTTGTAGGTATACTGACCTTCCACAGGCTTCTCCACATTGTCGAGATTGAGGTCGACCACGCCGAATTTGTTCTCGCGGCACGATGAAGCGTACATCGCAGCCGAAATGGCGAGCGCCGACACGAGAATATTCTTTATTGTCATAGTTGGTAAGTCTGGTTTTATTTAAGCCGCCGGGAGATTCCGGGACGGTTTCTCCCGGCGGCACGGATTGTTGGTTTTCTGTTTATTTGATTACTTCGTAGGTGACGTTGTCCTGTTCCTTGACGTACTTTTCGAGATCGGCGATCGACTTGAATGTCTGAACCCAGTAGATCTTGTAGGTACCTCCGTCGGGGAGCTTCTGGATGTCGGCGTACTTGAAGGTAATGGTGTTGAAGGTGGCAACTGAGGTGGTCGGGAGCTTGCCTCCGTTGCCCCAGCCCTGCTCGGTGAGGCTGTAGATGAACACGTGGGAACCGTCGGAGCACTTGTAGTCGTGGAGCCACTTGTTGTTATTGCCGTTGAGACCGCCGCTGAAACCTTTGCCCTCGCAGTTGCCGCCTGAGCCGTCGAGAGTGATGTTGCGGGCGGTTACGGTGGAGTACTTGTCCTTCAGATCCTCCATCTTCACTGCGAAGATGGGATATTCGCCTGCGTGGAAGTAGACTTTCTTCATCCAGCTGCGGAAGTCCTGACGGGCCTTGTTGGCGTTGCCTGCCACGTCGACTTCATAGTATCCGTAGTTCCAGGTGCCGGTGCCGTTGGTGCCGTACCAGCTCATGAGGGCTTCGTCGTGGTAGAGCTCGCGGATGAGACCTGCGGCCAGATTCATCTCTATCGAGCTGCTCTTGCCGGTCTCGGGGCAGGTGGCGGTGATGGTGAAGTTGCCGAAGTTGCCGTCCTGGTTGAGGGTTACAACGCCGTCCTTGACGGTTGCGATTGACTCGTCGCTCGAGGTCCACTCGATGAGCGACATCGTGCAGTTGGAGGGCACGGTGGTGAAGTCGAGATTGACAACCTGCTCGTTGTAGGCGCAGAAATAGCCGCTGTTTACCGAGAACTTCTGGTCGATCGTTATATCCTCGGGCTGAACAACCTGGCGCACGATGATTTCCTTGCTTGCCGAAAGGTTGGAGCCGTCGAAAGTTCTGGCGGTGATGGTTACGTGCGCTTCGATTTCGGGGTTGGCCACGCCGGTTACCACGCCGTTTTTGTCGACGGTGGCAACGGACGTGTTGCTCGATGTCCAGTCGAGGGTGCGGTAGGTCGATTCAATCGGGAGGATGGTGGTGCTGAACTTGATGGTTTCGCCGGCGTAAACCTCGTCGGCGTCGCTGCTGATTGAGATTTCAGTGGCGGGAACGAGCGCATCGCTAACCATTACTTTTACAGAGCTTGCTATGCCGGAGGAGGCGTAGAAAGGTTTCGGAGCCACCTGGATAATCGAGTAGCCTGTGCCGTCGGCGCTCAGCGCTGTGATGTTGCCTTCGGCGTCTACGCTCACGTTCTCAGGATTCGATGAGCTCCATTCAACTTCGTCGGAGGTGATGTTGTCGGGACCTATTGAATATTCGAGTTTCATGGTCTCGCCCTTGATGAGCGGAAGGGTTGTCACGTTGTTGGCGTCGGCATACAGGAGCTTCTGCTTGTCCTGCGGAATCCGGAGCTCAACTTGGCTGGGATACACTACGGGGTTGAGGTCGCCGTGGGTTATGGCGTCGTCGCCGCAGGAGCTGACAGCAGCGGCAGCCATTAAAGCGATGGAGCCCGTAATGAATATATTGTTGAATTTCATTGTTGTTCCTGTTTAGTTAGATTGACATACGGTTAATTCCACTGGGGATTCTGTCCGAGCTGCGGGTTGAGCTGGCGCTGGTCGGAGGGCAGAGGATTGAGGTAGAGCTTGGAATTGTTTTTCCAGGCGCCGCGGTCGGTGAATATGATTATGCAGCCTTCGGCATCGAGGTTGGTGGTGTTCCACGTTGCCTCATACTGGGTTCCGCGGATTTTCACGCCGACCATGTCCATTGCCATTTCGTCGGGAGCGGTGGCCCAGCGCTTGAGGTCGTCGAGACGGAAGCCTTCGAGGAAGAACTCAACGGTGCGTTCGCGGCGGATTTCCTCGCGCATCGACAGGCCGTGGGCGCTTGCAAAAGCGTTTGTAAGCTTGGGCATGTTGGGATTCACGCGGTTGCGCACGAGGTTGAGCGACATGTTGAGTTCGTCGTCGGTTATGGCGTTGTTGAGCTCGTAAGATGCCTCGGCAAAGTTCAGAAGCACTTCCGCATAGCGGATATAGGGGTAGTCGTAGCTCTCGTAGTAGTCGGCCACTTCGCGCTCCGTCGCCCATTTCCATACGTGGTAGCCCGAGCCGCCTCCGCCTGCGAAGGTGTAGCTGTTCTCGAGGTCGGAATCATCCCACTTTGTACGGGGCTTTGAGTCGTTGTCCCAGTAGTGTTCGCCGGGTTTCACGAGGGTGTTGGTCATACGGTTGTCGCGGTTGGTGAATTCGCTCACCATACGGTCGTAGCCCTGGAAACGGGGCGATTTGTCGATGGGCAGACCGTCGTCGCAGAGATAGAGGTTGGCGAGCTTGCGCGATGCCATTACGGCGTTGCCCGAGGTGTGGATGGCGTGGGTGATGTTCTGTGCGTATTTATCGCCCAGACGGCGGCGGCTGGCGAGGATATACTCGGTGTTGTTCGATTTGGTGAGACCGGCGGGGTTGCACTGTGCATCCTCGAGTATAAACATGTAGCGGTAGCTCTGGTTGCCGAGCTTGGCATTGTAGAAGAGGCTGTAGTGATTGTCGTCGATCACCTGCTTGGCGGCCTTGCGCGCCTGGGTGAGGAGCTGGTTCACGCGGGGTTCGTTGGCGGTGGCGTCCTTGCCCCCGTTGTGGAATTTCTGCCAGGTGCCTTCGTAGAGAGCGATGCGGGAGAGGAGTGCGAGGGCTGCGCTTTTGGTTACACGTCCGGCTTCAGCCGGTGTGTCGGGCAGTCCGTCGGCTGCTTCCCAAAGGTCTTTGAGGCACTGGTCGATCACGTCGCCGCGGTCATCGCGCGGACCGTAGAGCTCGCCCGAGTCGAGGTCGAGGGGGCTGGTGAGCAGGATAACATCGCCGTAGTTCTGCACGAGTTCGAAGTGACACATTGCGCGGAAGAACTTGGCTTCTGCCACCGGAATCTTTATTCCTTCCTGGTCGCCGAATCCTTCGGCGTTCTTGAGCAGAAGGTTGGTGTAGAAGATGCGCTTGTAGTTTTCGTTATATGTTCCGTCGGTGGCAGGTACTACGTTGATGCCCTGGCTGAAGTTGTTGATGCTGGTGCCTCCGAGCAGATCGGAGCGATAGTCGCTGTGGGGATTGTCGCTGACGCCGCGGCTCAGGTCGGGAACCCAGCCGTAGAACTGGTTGGCGTAGAGGCGGAAATTGTCGGCGGTGTTCCAGACCATATTGTCGCCCATCTGAGCTTTCGGCTCGAGGTCAAGGCAGGAAGTGGCTGAGAACCCCATGAGGGTTATGCCGGCTGCAATGATATATGAATTGAATTTCATTGTGGTTTCCTTTATTGGTTTAGAAAGTTAAGTTGAGACCGAAAGTCCAGTTGCGGGTGAAGGGGTAACGGGCAGTGCCGCCGCCGTCGCGCTTGGCTTCAGGATCCCATCCGTCGCGGAGTTTGGTGGTTTCCCAGAGGTCGCTGCCGCTCACGTAGACGCGGGCGCCGGTCAGGCAGTGGGTGGCGGCCAGCCAGTTCTGCGGGAGGGTGTAGCCTACAGTTACGTTTTTAAGGCGGAGATAGCGGCCGTCCTGAGCGGAGAGCGACGATGCCTGATAGTTGTATTTGTTGATGGTGGTGTCGGTGGTGTAGGGGTTGTAGAATCCGTCGGGATTCTCCGGACTCCACACGTTGCCGATTGAAGCGCGGCTGGTGTTGGTGTACAGCGCGTTGAAAGGCATTGTCTGGTTGTTGAGCTCGCGGAAAACGAAGCGGTTGGCGGCTCCCTGGAAAATCATGCTGAAGTCGAGTCCTTTCCAGCTTGCGCCGAAGTTGAACGAGTAGGAGATTTCGGGTGAGTCGGAGCCGAGGTAGATGTAGTCTTTCTCGTCGAGAACGCCGTCGCCGTTTTCGTCACAGTAGAGGTTGTCGCCCACACGGAGGTTTTTGGGCATGCCTATGCCGTTGCCGTCGTAGTATTTGGTGATGTAGGCGTTGAGCATTTCCTCGTTCTGGATCTTGCCGGCGTAGCGCATACCGAAGATGGAATAGAGGGGATAACCCTGCTGGGTTTTCACGTAGCCCGACTTGAGCACGGTAGTGCCTCCGAAGTCGGTTAGCTCGTTGCGTGCGAAGGTTAATGTACCACCGACGTGCCATTTCACGTCGCCTGCACGGCCATTGTAGGTGAGCTGTCCTTCATAGCCCCAGCCCTTGAACTTGCCGGCGTTGGCCGAAGGAGCCTTGTCGCCGAGGGTGGCGGGATAGGTTATCGCCACGAGCATATTGTCGTTGTGCTTCTCGAAGTAGTCGAGCTGACCGGTGATTGAGCCGTTGAGCAGTGAGAAGTCGAGACCGACGTTGAAACTCTTTATGCGCTCCCAGTGGCGTGAATTCGAGGCAAATTCGCCGTTGGTGGCAATGTAGGTGAGTTTGTTGCTGCCTATGTATGCACCGCTGGCAGTCTTCAGGTCATAGAGCTGTACGCCGTCGTAGCGGCCGATGCCGCTCTGATTGCCCATTTCGGCGTAGGAGGCGCGGATCTTGAGGTTGGAGAGCCAGGTGAGGTCGCGCATGAACTTTTCCTGGCTGATGCGCCAGCCGCCGGAAATGCCGTAGAAGAAGTCCCAGCGGTTGCCGGGCTGGAATTTCGACGAACCGTCGTAGCGGCCGTTGAATTCGATAAGATAGCGGCCGTCGAAATCGTAGTTGAAACGTCCGAAGTACGAGAGATTGGATTCCTGCCAGCGTTCCACACCTGTCTCTTATACACATCTCCGA
>UROS01000012.1 GCA_900549445.1 uncultured Porphyromonadaceae bacterium
ATAAGAGACAGGTGCGTTGTCTAAAGGGTATATTACCTCCGGATTCATCAGATTCGCTATCTGTGGTTTTAAATGAAATAGCCGTGGGCGAACGCTTAAAAAGAATTTGAATTTTAATAAAAGTTCGTTATCTTTGCATTGTGATACGGATTTGCCAGCATATAGAATATCTGCTTGCACGCCACGACTGCGTGGTGGTGCCAAATTTCGGTGCCTTTTTATCGCAATATGTTCCGGCGCAATTTAATGCTGATACCCACACTATTATCCCGCCGTCGCGGTCGGTCGGATTTAATCCGGAGGTGAACGTGAACGACGGGCTCCTCGCCGACAGCGTTATGCGGCGTCACCGGCTCACACGCCAGGCGGCCATGGACGCCATTGCCGTGGAAGTAGAATCGCTCCGCCATCAGCTCTGCGAGGAAGGCAATGTGGCAATCGGCAGAATCGGTATCCTCCACGCCGGCAGCGAATCGGGTTCGCCCGTGTTTGAACCGCTTGCTTCATCCGCCGTTCTTACCCGCTATACCGGTTTGCCGGAAATAGGCATGCCGGAAATCACCGTTCCTGAGAAGGCCGGTGAGCCGAAGGTTGCAGTGAGGGAAAAAGGAGGCAATCTGCCGCGGTTTTTCAAGGTGGCCGCGTCGGCAATCGCAGCCGTATGCGTAGGAATCGTGCTCTCTACCACTACTCTTCACCGCAATTCGCAAGTAAGCCATGCCTCGCTCGACTCCGGCCTCAGTTCACGGGCCGAGGAAGTGATAAAGCAGCAGAACCCCTCTGCCACGTCGCCCCTCCGGGTGCTTTCAATCGCCATTCCCGCCGACTCCGACGCCATAGCATTAGTCGACACCGCAAAGCCGCGTGTTGCACCAACTGTAGCACCGTCAGTCCCGGTTAAGCCGAAAAAGACTGTAAACCTGCGCCACAACGACGGAGACCCTTATCTGATAGTGGTTGCATCCCTCTCCACACCGCAACAGGCGCAAAAATTCATAGCTGAGAAAAACGACAGTTCGCTGCGCTTTGTCGCCATGGACGGTTACTACAGGGTATACGCCGCCACGGCTACGACCTCGCGCGGCGGGAGAGCGGCAATAGCGTCGCTGTCTGGCCGTTATCCTTCGGCGTGGCTATGCATGAAATAAGCGGCTACACTCCGGAAGCCGCGGCTGAATCCATTTCTTATTGAAATTCCAAACAACTCAAACAGACTATATTATGGAGAATTTCCACGATTTGCTCGTCGGCCGACGCAGCATACGCCGATATACCTCAGAACCTGTTAATCCCGACGACGTGCGCCTGATTCTCGAAGCCGGACTCATGGCTCCTACTTCAAAAAGTTCACGACCCTGGAGTTTCGTTGTGGTCGAGGACAAGGATATGCTCACACGCCTCAGCCAGTGCAAGGATATGGGCGCCGGGCCGATAGCGAAATGTCCGCTCGCTATTGTTGTGGCCGTAGACGCAACCAAAAGTGACCCCTACATAGAGGATGCGTCGATTGCAGCCGCCTATATGCAGCTTCAGGCCGCGGATCTCGGACTGGGGAGCTGCTGGATTCAGGTGCGCGGACGCTTCGGCGCCGACGGAATGCCTGCGGAGGAATATGTGCAGGAAGCTCTCGGAATTCCGGAGACTTTCCCCGTAATCTGCATCCTCACGATCGGACATCCCGATGAGCAGCGCAAACCTCAGGCTACCGACAAACTGCTCTGGGAGCGCGTCAGCATAGGCACCTGGAGGAACGCGGAATGATTCCGCGCATAACCGTGGCAGGTGCGGGCAACGTGGCTTCGGCACTCGCCCCTGCCATAGAGCAAGCCGGGGCCGGACGCATAATTCAGGTTTTCAGCCGTAAAATCGACAACGCCCGCCGCCTCGCATCGCAGCTTAAGGAGGCCACGGTCACCGACAATCCCGAAGAAATCGACACGGACGCCGATTTTTGCCTGATAAGTGTGGCCGACGATGCCGTTGAACCGCTCGCAGGATGTCTGCGTCGGGGTAAGGCCGTACTGCTCCACACCTCCGGATCCGTTCCGGCGGGAGTGCTCGCCACAGCCGCTGAAAACTATGGCGTGTTTTATCCACTGCAGACCTTTACCAAGGGGGTGGAAGTAGACCTTTCGTCGGTAACGCTGTTTACCGAGGGATCCGACCCCGCTACGGAGGAGCGTATAAACGGGATGGCGCGAAAAGTGTTCAGCAGGGTACTCCATGCCGACAGCACAACCCGCAGGCAGATTCACCTTGCGGCGGTATTTGCCTGTAATTTCGCCAACTACATGTGGATGGCGGCTTCCGACATTCTTGCCCAACGGCAGATTCCGTTCGACGTGCTGCAGCCGCTCATCTCAGAGACCCTCCGCAAGGCAACCGCAACCTCGCCGGAGGCCGGACAGACCGGGCCTGCCGTAAGAGGCGACACCGCGGTCATTGAGAAGCATAAGCAGATGCTTTCTCCGGAATTCCGCGACATCTACGGGTTACTGACCGATTCCATAATGAAAAAATTTCACAAATGAGCCGTATAAATTACAACCTCAGCCACATACGGGCCATAATATTCGATGTTGACGGGGTGCTGTCGCCCTCCGTAATGCCACTCGATTCCGACGGACGCCCTATGCGGCTCGTAAACGTGAAAGACGCCTACGCAATACGCCTCGCTCTGAAAAAGGGACTGCGCATAGCCATAATTTCCGGAGGTGAAGACAAACGCCTGCACACCGCGCTGACGCGACTCGGTATTTCCGACATCATCATGGGCTGCGCCGACAAAGAGTCGGCCCTACTGAGTTTTCTCGAGACTTACGGTCTGACTCCAGGCGAAGCAGCGATGGCAGGCGACGATATCCCCGACATTCCTGCCATGAAAATCGCCGGACTCAGCATAGCGCCGGCCGACGCTTCGCACGACGTCCGCGATTTTGCCACCTACATAAGCCGCATAAACGGCGGCTGCGGTGTGGCACGCGAGATTATCGAGGAAATTCTCCGGGCGAAAAACCTATGGCTCAACGAAAAAGACGACTATCTATGGTAAAGAATCCGCTTGAAAATCTCAACCGCTATAAAATAATCCTCGCCAGCGGATCGCCCCGCCGCCGCGAACTGCTTGGGATGCTCGGAATCGACTTCAAGGTAAACACCTCTGTGGAGGTCGACGAAAACCACTCGGGAATTCCGGCTCGCGAAGTGGCTCCCTATCTGTCGAAAGTAAAAGCGGATGCATACCGCGCTCTGCTTACGCCTGATGGCAACGAACTGATAATCACTGCCGACACGGTGGTGATACTCGGTGACCGCGTACTCGGCAAACCCTCCGACGCAGCCGAAGCTTTCGAAATGCTCAGCGCAATGTCCGGCCGCGTGCATGAAGTGATAACAGGAGTCACGGTAACTACGGCGGATCGCACGGAAACGTTCAGCGCCGTGTCGAAAGTTGAGTTTTCCCCTCTCTCGGCTGACGAAATCCGTTATTACCTCGAAGGTTTCAGACCGTATGACAAGGCAGGAGCATACGGCATTCAGGAATGGATCGGCGCCGCCGGCATCCGCGGAATCGAGGGCAGTTTCTATAATGTGATGGGCCTCCCCGTGAACCGCCTCTACGAACTGCTCAAAACTTTCTGAGGATCAGCGTAAAGCCCTCGGCCGGCGGCAAAAGAACGGTATCCGGTGCACCCGCCGGAGAATTATGTAGCCAAAGAAGCCGGCACGGCGATTCTGGCTGCAGTCTGTCGGCTATTTTCATAGCCACAACACCCATGGTCATACGCAGATTGAGCTCCACACAAGGCATAAGCCGGACAGTGCCCGAAGAATCGCGATAAATCATCATATCGATTCCAAGCCAGCCTTTATAAACATCTCCGACCAGACGTGAAAGCAGAATCCCGAGACGCGGAATCACGTCGCTGAGTTCAGCCATACAGCACACCCCTGCCCCACCTATAATGCGCCGCAGATCTTCCTGACGGGCCACAATGTTGCCCGCATACATTCCCTGCGACTCAGTCTGAAACACAGACAGGCCACGGAATGCAACTCCGCACGCATTGCTGTAAAAAAGCGCCGCAAAATCAAGAATCTTACAAAGCGCAGGCTCCACAATCACGCTGCCCTGACGGTGGATTATCCCCTCCAGCCTACGGCGGAGCGCATCGCGGCCGAGGGCAGAGCTGCAGAAAACGCCGCGTCCGCTTCCGGACCATGGCGATTTCACATAGCTGTCAGACGCCCTGCACCTTGAAAGAGCCGCAGAAGCATCCGTAAACTCCTCGCCGCGAGGATATTCATCACCCAGTCCGGCGAGCAGACCGAGAGCCGAGCGCCGGTGGCTTATCCGGCGCATCCGCTCTACAGCCTCATCTGAAGGCAATCCGGCTTCGTCAACCCCCGCATTACGGAACTGGCGCACGGCATCGAGGCTCCAGCCCCACGGCGCCGGCTCGCTATAGCCGCAGCCCGGAGCGAAGATATCGCCGTACAGTCCGAATTTCTCCCGGAGCGCGCCGGCTTCATCGCGCAGCGATTCCGGCGCAACCACGCGGTCGCCCTCCTCTGCCCACCAGAGAGGCAAAAGCGCCCCCGCCCGGTGCAGCGCAGCTGCACCGGGCGGGGGTGTGTAATGCCGGCAACCGAGTCCGAGGGCAAGGTCGTTTTCCGGATTAAAAAGATGAATCATTTGAATTTCTTCGATATTTCCTCAGGCACTGCGGCTTTGTTGACCATAATGTCGATGGTCTTTGCGAGGAAATATGGCTCTGAAACATAGAAAAATCCGTCGTAGATATTGTTGGTGTCCCACGAATTTTTCACTTTGTAATAATTGTTGCCCTTCTGGTCGACAGCCTTGCCTACGATCACCATGCCGTGATCATCGGTAGTCTCCTGACTGTCGAACATATCCTGACGCATCTGCTGGGTCACGGTGATTTCCTCAACCGGGAACTTGAAATCGTACATTTCTTTCTCGCGATCCTTATCGGAAAGTTTCACCCAGCGGGCGAGTTCAGTTCCCGAGAGATCAGACTCATCCTTTGCCTTGGGGAAAACAGCAAAGCCGTCGGTCCAGCGGAAACCTTTTTCGCTGACGTCGGCCGCCCATTCAACTGTATAACCGTTCTCGATGGCATTGTCTACGATAGCTTTCATCTCCTCCATCGGCACGTTCATATACTTGGCCCCGAGCCAGTTGTCGGCAACCTCAACGGCAAACGGAGTATAGAAAGGATGATGGGTGAAGGAAGTCACCGCGATGAAATCGTCCATATTGAGTCCGAGCGAGTCGGCGAATGACCAGGGAGTGTATGTTACGCCCTCGTATACGAAAGTTTCGGGGATTTCACCGAAATAAGCGTCGAGAATACCGCTCAGACCTTTTTTCCACGCGGTCGAGATTTTCTTGCCCCGGGTGGTGTTGACCGATTTCACGTATGAACTCAACACACCGTCAAGTTCCGTATGGTCGTGTTTTTTCTCGCCGTACTGCAGTCCGGAATAAGCTTCTTCGGGCATAGCGCCATAGTTAACAAACACGTAGGGGACATCGACAACGCTGCCGCCGGCTGCAAAATTCGTGGCACCGTTCATGCGGATGTAGCGGTCGGCCTTGTCTTCAAAACAATGGCGTACGGTAAACATCTCGGAGAGGGCGATTTCTTTGCCAGTTTTGCGCAGAATTTCGTCCTCGAGGAGCGAAGTGCCCGCGAAGCACCAGCATGTGCCCGACCTGTTCTGATCCTTAACCGGAGTTGTTTTCACCACTTTTACGTCGGTAAACCTGAATGTAGTATCGGCTTTTTCCTTTTTGCCTGCGGCGGAAGCGCCAAAAACCAATGACAGCGCGAGGGCTGATAACAGTATATTTTTCATCCTCAAAATAAGTAATGTGATAATTCTATTGCAAAATAAGGAATTTTTTCTTTAACTTTGTACACAAATTTGAAGAAAAAACTGATGAAAAAGAAATTTGCAGCAATCATAATAGCACTTCTCACCCTCTGCAGTTCCCAGGCGCTCATGGCGCAGTCGAAGTTCCGTTACGGACCGGCGGCAGGCGTGACTTTCTCCACCCTGAAATTCCGTCAGGATTTGTTTACGGTAGATCAGAGCACCGGATTCTCTGCAGGCGTTCAGGCTGAATTCATGTTTCCCGGAATAGGCTTCGGACTCGGGTTAGGTCTTATGTACAACCAGCTGGGAGCCACGCTGCATCTGGGCGAACAGAAAATCTGGTCGTCGCAGGGCTACGGCAAAGAGCGCTCTTATCTCCACTACGTTGAGATTCCTTTTCATCTGAAGTTCAAATATACCCGTCTGAACGGATTCGAGGACAAACTTGCTCCTATCGTTTACGGCGGTCCGACCTTCGGTCTGCACGTAGGCAACAGCAATATTCCGGCGCTCAAGTATGCCGGCGGCGACTTAGGCATGACGCTCGGTGTGGGTGTTGAAATCCTGCGCAACTGGCAGCTCACAGGCAGCTACACCTGGGGTATGACCTACGTTGAGAAAGCCCGCCTCCTCACCGACTTCAGCGCCCGTTCATATTCATGGGACATCCGCGTGGCCTATTACTTCTGACCACTTTTCTTCCGGCAATTATTCTTTTTCAACCTCGCGTACTATCATCAGTGCATTGCGCCAGTAGTCCCGCAGAGCGGGATTGCCGGAAAGCATGGCAATCCTCACCCGGCAGGTAAATTTAAGAAGACTGTCGGCGAGACGGCACTTCCACTTCGGGAATATGCTTTCATAATAGAGCCTGCGGCTGCGGTAAAACATCCTGTCTTTTTTCCCTGCGCTGCGGAAACTTGCGTTTTCAAGGTGTATGATCCTCGCCTCGGGACAGAAAAGCGACTTGCGGCCGGCGGCCGCGTAACGCCGTGCCATCTCCGTTTCCTCGAAATACATAAAGAATTTCGGGTCAAATAACCCGAGTCGTTCTATGTCAGAGCGACGCACCATCAGATCGGCTCCTATTATATAAGCTACGCTGCAAAAGCCGTTGCGGGCAGCGCTACGGCGCTTGAAAAAGTCGATTGACTTCGTCAGAGCCTGCTTCATGAGAAAATTCAGTTCCCATAGTGCCGACGGAAAAAGGTGATAGTAGGAAAAGGCAGGTTTCAGTTCACGGTCGAGCAGCTGACCGCCCGCCATGGCGGCTTCGGGATGTAGGTCAAGGAACCGTGCGAGAATTTCCACGGCATTGTTTTCAAGAATCGTGTCGCTGTTCAGAAACAACACGTAGCGTCCGGACGAACGGGCATAGCCGATGTTGTTCGCACGCCCGAATCCTACGTTTTCTTTGTTATATATATAATGTATGCGGCTGTCTGCTGAAAACTGCTCGAGGCTGCCGTCGGTCGATGCGTTGTCAACGAGGATAATCTCGAAATTTATCCCCGAAGTTTTTTCAAACACACTGTCGATACACTCGGCTGTGAGTTGCCGGGTGTTGTAGTTCACAATTATTACAGAAACATCCATGTCGCGGAGAATCAGACAGTGTGGCTCAGAATTTCTTCATAGAAACGGCATACGCTGCAGCCGTATGCCTCGTTGGAGTAGAGTTCGGAAACGGTGGCGAAGGCATCTTCACGCATACGGTCGAAGCTTTCAGGCGACGCAGCGCTGACTTCTTCCATCAGCCGGGCAAGCCCGGTAGCCGAACTGTAACGCAGTCCTATTTCCCGACCGCACAACCTCAGTCCATTTTCAAACTGTTCGTGAGTGCCGGCAAGATCACGGCCTATTACGAGACAGCCCTGCGACATGGCCTCCGCCATCACACGGCCGAAACCTTCTTTGGGTGACGCAATCACTGTTGCGAGAGCTTTTTGCATGAGGTCTGCCACATCGGAGCGGTTGCCAAGCCATTCCACACTGTCGGCAATACCGTTTTCCTCAAGACTGCCGATGAGATCCTGCTTGAGATTTTCTCCGCGGTTTGTAGGGGCACCGGCCACAAGCAAACGGGCCGTGACGCCAGGGTTCGCTTTGCGGAAAAGGATAAAGGCTTCAATGCATAGATCTATTCCTTTTATTATGTCGACATTTCCCACATATAGAAAATAGTTCGCTTTAGGCTGCCGGGGCATTTCGCCGAGATTCTTCACGATGCCGTTGTATATTGTACGGCTCTGCCGTAGATCCGAGAGTCCATACTCACGGCCGAGGTCACGGGTAATGGTTATGGAATAGCTTGTGCCGTCGTGAAGACGCTCTTTGAGATGCGGGATTTCAAGTTCGATGGCCTCATTGTATTCCCTTATGTGCCATATATGCGGAATCCCGGTGCGCCGGGCCGCGAGGTAACCGATATTGTTGACCGATGTATTTGTGTGGATAATGTCCGCTTTCTCTTTCCCGGCAATGCGGGCGAGCATCAGGCTGCTGCACCAGCTGAGAAAATTCTTCACTCCCCTCTTCAGCCTCCGGTGAACAGGATAAACGTAGGGGCGGATGTAGTAGAAGTATGGAAGCGCATAGACGCGGATGCCGCGGTCGGCGAGGCTACGGTATATACCCTTGCGGTCAGGCATCACTACCACGGGGTCGATTCCGTGCGCGAGTCCGTAGTCGAGAAGATTGAGAAACGATTTCGTGGATCCGCCGAACTCCTGAGTACCGGCCAGAACATAAATAACTTTCATGGCCGGAGTCAGTAAAGGTTGCAATATTGCTGCGACACCTGCCGCCACTGATAGCGGCTGCCCGCAATCTTCTCCATAGTCTCGCCTTCGAGTCGGGGCTGATGCAGGAGGTCGATCAGCTCATCGGCGTTTTTGAAATAATACGCCTTGTTGCAGGTAGTTTCGCGATTGAACACCACGTCGTATGCCAGAATCGGGTTGCCGAAAAACATAGCTTCAACAAGTGAGGGATTGGTGCCTCCGGCACTGTGTCCGTGGACGTAGCACCGCGCCGACTTCCGGAGAGCGTAGAGCACTTCGAGGTCGTAGATGGCGTCGAGCAGGTGTATATTGGGATAACTGCTGTACTGCCGGCGCAGTTCTGAGGAGTATTCATTGCGCCCCCAGTTGCCGACAAACACGAGCGTATCGCCGGAACGGGCAAAAGCGTCAAGAATCATATGGCTGTTGTTTTCCGGCTCTATTCGGCATACGGTTATGGCGTAGTCTTTGGCAGTCAGGCCATAACCGTTAATAATTCGGGTTATTTCCGCATCGGAAAGATTGCGGCAGACGTTGTCGCCGCCATAGGCTATCATCTCCACGTTTTTGCCGTAGCGTTCGAGCACGTAGTCCTGTATGCCCTTATTGTCGGCCACCACCACATCGGCGAAGCGTACGGCCATCGCCTCGGAATTGCGCAGCAGCCAGCGGGCGGCTTTGCCCCATTTGGCACGACGATGCTCCATACCGTCGATGTTCACTATGATTTTTCCGCGGAACAACGCTTTAACTATCGGTAGGAACAGGCATCCCGACACGCCGAGAATCAGCATCACGTCGTAGCCGGCGAGCGCACGGCACATTGAAATCACGTCGTAAGGGACAGACTGGATACCGTTGGCATGAAGGCCGACGTAGCGTAGATCGGCGCCTCTGAACGCCGGGAGCTTCTCAGGCATATCCTTGCCCGAGCAGAATACGGTATATTTTACGTTTTCGGGGCAGTTCTCACCGAGCAGATTCTCTACCAGCGATTCAAAACCACCGTAGCTTGCGGGAACACCGCGTGTGCCGATTACTGCTACCCTCTTTATTTTATCCGAACCTTTTTCCATTATCTCTAAATATCTGCTTATGGCTTCAGATTAGCCATCCAAGTGGCGAAATCTGCCGTAAAGGCTTTGATTTCAGCCCTGTTTTCGTATCTTGAATATTCGTTTTCGTTATAATATGCGGCGGAGCGATGCCGTCTGGCAGTTTCTGCCAACGCATTGGCAAAACTCTCCGCTGTATTTCCCGCAAGCAACCCGAAAGACGGGAACTCCGTGAGCGCCTTGCGGAAGTACGGCAAATCCGACGCTATGATGGGGCGGCGGAAGTAAAATGCCATCTCAAGGATGCCGCTTTGCGAGGTCTTTCTATAAGGGAGCGCCACATAGTCGGTGTTGCTGTAGAGAAACGTCAGCTCATTGTCGGAAATATGACGGCGCACAACCGTCACTTTCCTGCCTGGTCTGACTGTTACCGTATCAACGGCTCCGTCGTTGTCTTTTCCCGCCACGAGCAGACTGATGCTGCGCGCAGCATCATCGTCGAGCAGATTCATTGCCTCCAGCATGACGTCGATGCCTTTCTGGCGGTTGAGATTTCCGAAGAAAAGTACATTTATCCTACTGGAATCGAAGGCGCCCTTAAGGTCTTCGCCTACCGCAGCGACGTGATAGGTTTTCGGGAAAAGATATTTGAAATGCGGCACAAACAGGCGCTCGCCTTCGTAGCCGAATTCCTTGAGAATTTCGTCGGTACGGGCCGAATGACTTATCACTGCGCGGACGGAATTACGGTACAGGCGGGAAATGACATTCCGGCGCCAGCGGGACGTATCGTTTTTCTGCGCCACGACCTCATGGATGTCGACAAGATGAGCGGGCGACGCCGAAATGATTTTCATGAACGGAACATCGATAATGTTTCCGTAAGTGAGGTATACAAACAATCCGTCGGGATGAGACGATACGAACTTTCGCAACCTGCGCAGGTTGCGAAGCAACGAAATGCCCTTTTGCAGAATGTTTCCCTTGTACTGGTTCTCAAAAAATGGCATTCTGCCCGGCTCAGACGGAAAATTCGAGAGTAATTCCACAGATATACCCGGAACATCAGACAAGACCTTGCGGAATGCCTCGCAATAGTAGTGCATTCCGCAATGTATGCCGAGATAATCTATGATATATACCGTGTGCATTTTCAAAATGATTAAGAATTGGAAATATTGTAAGTGGCTGGATCGTAATTATCTTCTTCGCTACAGGAATAATCCGCGTCTTCAGATTCCTTCTCTTCGGCTGTCAATAATGGTTCTGATACGGGCTGGAGCCGTGTCTGACCTATGGAGAGCACATATGGCAAAAGCCACGAATACCACAGCGGATAAGCCCTCTGCCAGAAAATCAGCGCCAGCAGCACGAAAAACGCGAATCCGAAGCGGCGGTTGCTGTTGGTGGGAATCAAGAGCAGATACATCAGGGCGACCGCCATCAAAGAAACCAGGCCGGCGTTAAGGATATAGATTTTGTAACCGGCGCCTACGGCTCGTTTGGTGGAGCGTTGCGTACCGATGCCGAACCAGGCTGTTCCGTCGTTCATACATTTCTTAAAAAAGTAGTCAGTCGAGGTGGTGGTTCGGTTGTTGCCGGCAATACCTTTAGTCTTGTCGGCTTCAAGTCGTTCGAAAATAGCTTCGTTGACCACATTCTCGCCTTCATTCCAAATCTTAGTAACGAAAACGAACATAGAGCCGGCTATCAGAAGCGTATAAACCACTCTCCTCACTGTATTGAGTGCCTTATAAGCAAACCCTAAAAGAACA
This sequence comes from uncultured Porphyromonadaceae bacterium, assembly GCA_900549445.1. Taxonomy (GTDB): domain Bacteria; phylum Bacteroidota; class Bacteroidia; order Bacteroidales; family Muribaculaceae; genus Duncaniella. Next base: position 11,521 of record UROS01000012.1, read on the forward strand.
ATGACGTATCCTGCAAGCGAAAGGGAAAGCAAAACAGAGAGAAGCAAAACCCACAGCATCGGTTTCTCTTTGAAATTCATGCCATTGGCGAAAAGCAGAATCGAGGAAACCATGCCGAGGTGACCCGGTTCCAGGAACGGCCCGCTGAAACGGAATATTTCGAAATCAACCACTGTCCTGATAAACAGATAGTAATTATCGAATCCCTTGTAGATGTAATCCATACCATCTTTTTCCGGCATGAAAGAACTGAACGGAGCCATTCCGGTTACGGTAACAAAGCCGTAAAACAAAATCGACAGACCGATTATAATACTGTACCATTTTGTAACGAAATCAAGCAAATCGCGCTGTCGGAGAGGGGGAAGCACAAACAGCAGCAATGCCGGGATAGCGTTGGCAAACGTATAGAGAAAATACGACAGACCTGTAGAGTAAAGTGCTATAAGCGAAAGCAGCATGATAGAGCCAAAAACGTAGACCGACCTCCTTGTAACCCGAACACCGAGCTGTCCCAGGGCGATTGTGCCGGTCATGACAATCAGCGCCAGAAACAGAAAGGTATAATCCGGGAACGAGTAGGACCACCAAGCGAATGAACTCGCAAACAGCAGTATCAGGTTCACGATTTTAAAAAGCAGCCACATACGTTTCCGTTCAATATAGTGGCCTCACGTGGAGAGCCGTAAAGCCGACAGATATGAATTACCAGTACATTTACTTATATTTTAACGCAGGATAACGGTGATTATTGTTTGCCGGCGCAGTTCTGAGGGAGAATGTCGCTTCTTTATTGATGTTTCCGGCGGAGCATACCTATTACAAAAGCTCGGTCGGAGGAGGTCATTCCGACTAAAAGTATTGCCATGCTCTGTCCGACGAAACTCAACAGACCTTTGACAATCAAATTAATCCAATGGTTGCCGAGTGACAATTTTATACAAAAGAACCATACCACGGCTCCCGAAGCGGTGACTGCAGCAATCGGGAGCACGACTTCTTTCAGGTAATTCCGCGGAATAAGTCCGACCTGCCTGCACGCGACGGCAATCCTGACGCATTGTATTATCGCAAAGAGGACTATACATACCCACATGGAAGACACAGCCGATGCTCCGGATTCGAAAAACAGCCAGACTATAGGTATAAGCATAAGCGACAGCACCCCTACCCTGATCTGGTAATCGCGGATATTGCCGGTGGCCCGGATCATCTGCGTAATCGGTTCTTCGAGCGACATTACAAGGCAAAACAAAAGCGAAAGTTGAGAAAACTGAATCATCTCGTCTGTCACCACGTCGCCGACAAGCCACAGGCCGAGCAACTCAGGCATACAGACAATGAGTGGAGTAGAAATGGCGAGCAGCAGAAAATAAGAGAAGCGCGAACCTTTGAGCGCGAGAGCTATCATGCGGTCTTTGTCGCCCGAGGCATACGACTTCACAATCTGCGGATTTACAGCCATATAGAAATTCGTGGAAAACTGCCTTACCACGTTGGTTATGCGGTCTGCGATTCCCTTTGCGGTATTGACCAGCGGCCCGAAGAATATGTTGAGCAGGATGCTTAGTCCCTGAGTGGAAAGCATTCCGCTTACGGAGCCTATCAGATTCCAGCCTGTATAAGCTGTAAGCTCGCGGAACAGAGCCTTGTCCCAGACCCAGCGTACCTTGCAATAAGTAAAGACCTTGCTGCAATAAATAATGTGGAGAGCCAAAGTAACGGCAGTCTGGGCCATCGTCAGGATGCCGTAATATATCAGGCGGTCGATGGGCGAGCGCAGCAACAGATAGACAAGCAGCAGCTTCATGACCCCGTCGGCAATGCTGATATAGGCAAACGCGCTCATGCGCTCGTTGGCGATGATCGAAGAGGCATAAGGGATGGTGATGAGGCTGAGAATGAACATTATCACAGCTGTCTGATAAACCCACTTTGCCGCTTCAAGGCGGTCGGCCGGTATATTGAGCCAGTCGTTGACAAAAAAAATGCCAAGCACTTCGGCAACCACGAATATGATGGCCGAAATGGCTATGAAGCCTATCAGCAGAAGACTGAAAGTACGGCTGTATGCAGCGTAGTCTTTCTTACCGAGATGAAAGGACAGATAGCGCTGAGTGGCGGAGGTCATAGATGCGGTGAGAAAACTCAGCGACAGCACCACACTGGCAATTACGGTATATACGCCGTAGTCAACAGGCCCGAGAACCTCAAGCGTTATCCTGACGGTATAGAGGTTAATTAATGTAAGAAACAACATCCTGAAATACAGGAATGCTGTATTTTTCGCCACTCTTCGGTTGGTGGCAGCGTAATCCGGCATCGGTTATTTCAGAAAAAAATGCTTGAGTCCGACTATCAGTGTATCAGTTCTTTTTTGAGCCAGGAGGCGACGGCGCGGGCAGTGGCGGGGGTATTGAGTGTGAAGCCGTGGTCATCTCCGTCGAGCAGAATCAGACGGCTGTCGGCATAACCCCGGTCATAGCGGTCGCCATAGGTATATGGCACCACGCGGTCGTGAGTACCATGTACAATGAGCACGGGGCCGGTATAGCGCAAAGAAGTCTCATAAATCGGAAGAGATATAGCGCTTTCTATGTATGCGCGCCCCAGCTTGAGATTTCCGCCCCAAAGAGCCACATAGTCCTCCTTCATGTTCCAGGGATCGTACATCGCGCCCATTGTGTTGCCGCGGAGAGCATCGTCGCGAAGCACTGCCGCGGGAGCCATCAGCACAAGGCACTGAATCGAATCCCTGCCAAGTTCGCCAGCGGTCATTCCCGCCACTACGCCTCCCTGGGAGTGGCCGAGAAGACTTATGTTTTTCACCCATTTCCGGGCGCGTGCCCAGGCTATTACGCTGCGGAGATCCTGAATTTCGTTGGGGACAGTCATGTTCTGAAACTCCCCTTCGCTGCGGCCGTGGCCGTTGAAGTCGAACCGGAGCACGGCGATTCCGTCGGCCGTGAGGTCGGCCGTAAGATCGTCGAAGAGTTCGCCCCCGCTGTTTCCTGCGAAACCGTGGCAGAGGATTACGAGAGGCAGCTTATCTCCCTTGTCAGAGTTTTCAGGCATCTGCAGGCGCGCCGCAAGCTTGCCATGCGGGCCCTGTATGGTAAAATCGGTTTCTGCGCCCGCGGCCGTAGCGGCTACAGACAATAATGCTAAAAGAAATATGATAATTCTGCTCATGTTTTCACAAAGTTACTTGACTTCAAGTTCGTTCATCTCGTCGTACTGCTCCCAGCCGGGATCATTCTCACTATAAATCTCGAGGGGGAGGAGCGGCATGTCGGCGAGTGCCTCGTTTATCTTCTTTCCGAAAATATGGGTGCTGAGAGTATAGAAAATCCAGTTACGCTCGCCGGCACCGGTGAAAATTCCGGTGAGAACGGCCACCGGATCCTTCCGCAGCACGGCAGTGACAGCCTCCTGCGCCTCTTCCATGAGTTGCGAGGTCTGCTCGTCGGGCATTCCGCCGGGACCATCGTAACGCCATGTAATCTCCACCCTTATGTTAAAACGCGGATTTTCACGGAACTTAGCCACATCCTTTCGGCCGGTAACCATTATGAGGCGACCGTCGTCGCTCTCGGCGGGGGCGGTCCACCATTCACCGTTTTCAATAATGTCCATACGTTTTTGCCCCAAAATTACTAATTATTTTCGAGATTTTGAGTAAATTTGCCCTTTCAAAACCGAAAATCATTTCTGAGATGGATTTTTACGACCTTCTTTGCTATATAACCTGGAACGTTGACCCGGCCTTGTTTCATATCGGCGGCTTTCAGCTGCGGTGGTACAGTCTGGCGTTTGCCGTAGGATTCATGATAGGCTACGAAATCGTAGGGCGCATATTCCGCCACGAGGGCGCGCCGGAGAAGTGGCTGAGCATACTGCTTATGTGGGTAGTCGCCGGCACAATAATCGGCGCGAGACTCGGCCACGTGTTTTTCTACGCATGGGATGTATATTCCCGCGATCCCTGGAGCATACTGCGGGTATGGGAGGGCGGACTCGCGAGCCACGGCGGCACTATAGGCATCATCATCGGTGTGCTCTGCTTCTCGTTCTTCACCACGAAACGCAACCCCATCTGGACGTTCGACCGTCTGGTAATCCCAATAGCCCTTGTAGGCGGACTGATCCGCCTGGGCAACCTTATGAATTCCGAAATTTTCGGCCACGCCACCACCCTGCCGTGGGGATTCAGATTCGTAAGGTCGGCCGAGTGGCATCAGCTCTACGAGGGGATGGCCTGCCATCCAACCCAGATTTACGAGGCTCTCTGCTATTTCGCGCTCTTCGCGCTGCTGATGTGGCTGTATTGGAAAAAGAACGCAGAGGAGCGTCCGGGACTCATATTCGGCATATTCTTCATAGGCATTTTCCTTCCGCGTTTCCTTATAGAATTCATCAAGAACGATCAGGTGGCTTTCGAGGCAACGATGACGCTCAACATGGGGCAATGGCTCAGTGTGCCGTTCATCATCGCGGGAATAGTAATGGTAGTCTATGCCATGACCCATCCGAAGGTTCACATTGAATTCCCGAACCGGTTTGCCGACGAGACTCCTGAACGGAAGAAAAAGTAATTTTTGCATGTTAAATTTTGAACATTATACTTATTAAGTATGGCTGAGAATCAGACCCCAGAGCAGGAAAACCGTGAGCAGCGCTCACTCAATTTCGTGGAACAGATTGTATGGGACGACCTTCAGGCCGGAAAAAACGGCGGACGTCTCAACACCCGTTTCCCACCCGAACCCAACGGGTATCTCCACATAGGCCATGCTAAGGCCATCTGCATGGACTTCGGCGTGGCTGAAAAATTCGGTGGAACCTGCAACCTCCGTTTCGACGACACAAACCCGGTGAAAGAGGACGTGGAATATGTCGACTCCATCCGCGACGACATCCACTGGCTCGGATTCGACTGGGGCGACCGCGAATATTACGCATCCGACTATTTTCCGCAGCTGTTCGACCTTGCAGTGCGCCTCATAAAGGAGGGCAAGGCTTACGTCGACGACCAGACCTCCGAGCAGATTGCCGCCCAGAAAGGCACCCCCACCACCCCCGGCACCGAAAGTCCTTACCGCAACCGGTCGGTAGAAGAGAATCTCGACCTCTTCATGCGCATGAACGCAGGCGAATTCGAGGAGGGAGCACGGGTGCTCCGCGCGAAAATCGACATGGCATCGGACAACATGCACTTCCGCGACCCGATAATGTACCGCATAATCAAGCATCCTCACCACCGCACCGGCACAACGTGGAAAGTCTACCCGATGTATGACTTCGCCCACGGCCAGAGCGACTATTTCGAGGGTGTCACTCATTCAATCTGTACGCTCGAGTTCGTGCCTCACCGTCCGCTCTACGACTACTTCGTCAGGGAACTCGCCGACGACAGCTACTGCCCGCGCCAGATTGAGTTCAACCGCCTGAACCTGACCTATACAGTCATGTCGAAGCGCAAGCTGCTGCAGCTGGTGAAAGAAGGTCTCGTGGCAGGCTGGGATGACCCCCGCATGCCTACCATTTCCGGCATGCGCCGGCGCGGCTACACTCCGCGATCCATCCGCAATTTCATCGACACGATCGGCTATACGAAATATGAGGCGCTCAACAGCATCTCGCTGCTGGAGCACGCCGTGCGCGACGATCTCAACCGCGTGGCCACCCGCGGCATGGCGGTGGTGAACCCGGTGAAGGTTATAATCACCAACTATCCGGAAGGGCTGGTTGAGACCGTAGAGATGGAAAACAATCCCGAACAGCCCGAAACCGGCAACCATCAGATGCCTTTCTCGCGCGAAATCTATATTGAACGCGAGGATTTCATGGAAAATCCGCCCAAGAAATTCTTCCGCCTCGCTCCCGACTCGGAAGTACGCCTCAAAGGTGCGTACATAGTGAAATGCACCGGCGTTAAAAAAGACGCCGACGGCAACATCGAGGAAATCTACTGTACCTACGACCCCGAGACCCGCAGCGGTCTGCCCGGCAGCATGCGCAAGGTAAAGGGCACGCTCCACTGGGTGTCGGCAGCCCATGCCGTCGACGCTACGGTGCGCCTTTACGACCGCCTGTTCAGCGTGGAGAATCCCGCAGCGGAGACCGACCGCGACTTCCGCGAGATGCTCAACCCCGACTCGCTCAAGGTTGTGGACAACGTGAAGGTAGAACCCTATCTCGCAGAGATAGCCCGCCCCGGCCTGCCCCTGCAGTTCCAGCGTATAGGCTACTTCACTCTCGACCCCGACTCGACGCCGGAACATCCGGTTTTCAACCGCACCATCGCGCTGAAAGATACCTGGGAGAAGGTTTCGAAGAAATAACCTTCCCCCTCACTATTGAATCAGGCAGGGACGCGGATTCCGTGTCCCTGTTTTTTCAAAACCCCACACCCCCTTATGGAAGAAAACGACGAACGCCACAACCTGTATATGCGGTTCATCAAATCGGAGATAGAGCGCAAGACCGAGGATTTTTTCGACGAGGAAGAACTCGTTGAAATCTTCGATTATGCCTCGGATCTCAACGATGATTTCGCTAAAATCGAAGTGCTCCTCTACGCAGCACGTATCTGCCCCGACAGCGAAGCGCTGAGAGTAAGACGCGCCTATTTCTACGCCATGCTCGGCAACGATACCGCCGCCGACATGATCAACCGCCAGACAGGCGAACAGTCGGTGCTGTCGCGTATTCTCGCCATAACCCTCTCCTCTACCGGCAACAAGGAGGCCGACAAGGATGCGCTCCTCGGGATTGTGGACTCCGTGGAGGATTTCGAGGACGAGGAGATTATCCAGTTCGTAGGCGCGGCCGTAAGGCTCGGACTTTACGGCTGGCTCAAGGAAAACCGCGACTACGTAGGAGCTAAATGCAGCTATAAGCCCACTTTCTACTATGAGCTCGCATCGGTGGCGGAGGAGAACAACGACGAGCCGTACGCCGTGAAGATGTTTGAGGAGCTCACCATGCTCGACGCCTTCAATCTCGACTTCTGGCATCGGCTGGCCGAGGCTCACCTCATTCTGTCGGACTTCAGCCAGGCGGTTCAGGCTGCCGACTATGCACTCGCAATCGATCCTACCGACCTTCAGTCAATGAAACTGAAGGCGAGCGCCCTCTCGCAGCTCCACAGCAATCCCGACGAGGTTATCAAGCTCTACGACAAGGTTCTGGCCTCTGACCTTATGGAGGAGCAGGACTACGGGCCTCTTACAGCGGCATACATCTCCGTCAACAATGAGGAAAAGGCCGTAAAGATGCTCGAAGCGTCATGTGCCAGAGAAGGCAGCAATCTCGCCGCACTCGACACTCTTATGATAATGTCGCCCAGCAAAGCCCGCAAATTCATCGACAAGGCACTGGATATTAACGAAATCACCGAGGAATCCGTCATGGAATGGTCGCGACAGCACACTGACCGCGGCGACTATTTCGGCGCCGCAGAGATTGTTAAGTCGTATCTGAGCCGCGGAGGAGTCCTTTCAGACCCTGCGGTACCGATGGAAATATTCTATGCCACAAACGATTATGATTCGGTCGTAAAAATTTACGAAGGGATGTGCAAGGCACCCGTAGCCGGTGAATACGTCTGCCGCCCGGGCATAATTCTCCCTGTCATAATGAGCTATTTCAGAACCGGGCGCAGCTCCGTTGCTTCGAAAATCGCCCAAACGGCGCTCGAATACGCTGTCAGAGCCGACAGAAAGGCTCCGCTGACCACCCTTGCCCGGATATACCGCTGCCCGGTCAGCTCGGCAAGGGTGATTTCGACCGGACTGGTGGCAACTCTGCACGAACTTTGCGAATTTCTGGAGCATCCCCACGATTCAGACAGCATTTTCAACTCCGCCGATCCGCTGTCGGATTTCCGCCCCGGCATAGAGCCGGGATTCAATCCGTTTGCCCCCCTGTCCTGAATTTGTTCTATTATATAAGGTATGGATTCGTCCGCTTCTCGGTTCCAATGGTAGTTTCCGGGCCATGGCCGGGGATTACGACTGTGGCGTCGGGGAGCGTAAACAGCTTGCGGCGGATGGCATCGACAAGGGTGGCATAGTCGCCCCCCGGCAAATCGGTGCGCCCTATGCTCTGACGGAAAAGAGCGTCGCCGGTAATCACGAAACCGTCGGCCGGACTGTAAAGAGCTATGCTTCCCGGCGAATGGCCCGGCACGGCGAGCACTTCGAGTTCACCCGACCCTATGCGGATTTTATCGCCGTCGTGAAGTTCCTTTCCGATTTCCACCGAGCCGTAGTCGCCGCGCAGACCGAACCTCTGCGCCTGCTCGCGGCAGCGCGCCCCGAGAAAGGCATCGGCCGGGTTCGCCTCGCACTCCACTCCATACTTGCCCGAGATGTGACCGTTGCCCATTACATGGTCAATATGTATATGAGTGTTGACCAGATGAGTCACTTTCAGATGGTTTTTCTCTATGAAATTGTCGAGCGCCTCGGTTTCGCGCCTCACGCTGCAGCCCGGATCGATTACCGCCGCCTCGAGCGTATCGGGATCCCACACCACGAGGGTGTTCTCCCCGAAATCGTTGAATATAAATCTGTTGACTCTCATAATTCCACGTATATTAAATCTTTGCCTTTAAAATAGTCGTCGCTGAAATAGTCGGTCAGCGGCACGTCTATTTTCGGAAGACGTACTCTTCCCAACTCCGATTCGAGTTCGCCCCCTTTCAGACACACCAGACCGTTGGGAAACCGGTTACGGTCATCGGGCGAGATATTCTTTCTGACGAGTTTCACCAGTTCGTCGAGCTGCATCACGGCACGGCTCACCACATAGTCGGCTTTCAGCTTGCACTCTCCTATGTCGCCGTGCTGGAAAGTAAGATTCTTCAGCCCGGCAGCCTCAGCCACCGCCGTCGCAACCTTGATTTTCTTCCCGATACGGTCAATGAGATGGAAACGGCATTGCGGCCACATAATGGCGAGCGGAATTCCGGGGAAACCGCCTCCGGTGCCGAGATCGAGAATCACCGAACCGTCGGCCGGCGTCATGAACTTGGCGATGGCGAGCGAATGGAGTATATGGTGCACGTAAAGATTGCCGATATCCTTGCGCGAAATCACGTTGATTTTCTCATTCCATTCCGGATACACCTTACCGAGCATTTCGAACTGCCTTATCTGCTCCTCGGTAAGACCGGGAAAATATTTAAGTATTTCTTCCATGTAGAAATAACAGTTTTATATCATCTTTTGTTAATATAATACAGATATGTCGGAAACAATATAATCTGACAGCACCTACAAATTTAGCTCAATATTTCGGATTTTGATAATTTTTACAGAAATTTGCACTTTCTTTTAATACTTCTATGGTACAATTAGGAAAATACAACCGCCTCGCGGTAGTGAAAAACGTTGATTTCGGCGCTTATCTCGACGGTGGCGACGGCGTGGAGATACTTCTCCCCGCAAGATATATCTCATCTCCCCTTCAGCCCGGCGACATAGTGGAGGTATTTGTCTACAAAGATTCCGAAGGCCGGCTTATAGCCACCACGGAGCATCCTTACGCCACGGTTGGCGAATTTGCCTTTCTTCAGGTCAGCGCCGTAAACAATATCGGGGCATTTCTCGACTGGGGTCTCCCTACCAAAGAGCTTCTTCTCCCTTTCCGGGAGCAGAAATCGCGCCTGCGCGAAGGCATGGTGATACCGGTCTATATCTTTGTCGACGACACCACAAAGCGCATAGTGGCCTCGGCGAAAATCGAGAAGTTCATAGGCAACGTACTTCCTGACCTCAAACCGCATACTCCGGTCAAAGCCTTGATTTACAAGCGTACAGACATAGGTTACAAGGCGGTTGTCGACAATCTTTACCATGGTATGATCTACGCCAACGAAATCTACAGTCCCCTCGAAATCGGCGAAACCATTCCGGCGTTTGTCAAGGCCGTGAGACCCGACGGAAAAATCGACCTAAGTCTCACCGGCACCGAAAACGACCGGGTCAACGAGTTGTCGGAGCGCATCCTCAGCCGTCTCCGTACGGTGCCCGACCATTTCCTTCCCGTCGGCGATTCCACGTCGCCCGACGCAATCCGCGAGATGTTTCAGTGCTCCAAAAAAGATTTCAAGAAAGCAATCGGTCATCTCTACAGCTCCCGCACCATCTCAATCGGAAATGGAGGCATAAAACTGGTATAAATCACCAATTTTTTCAGACACTAATATTATTTTATCCAAAAATATTCAAAAAACTATTGTTTTTGAATGTTTTTTTAAATAACTTTGCTTCCGTCTCAACGACAGAGGCAATTTTATTTTTGTCACCTTGCCATCTGAGGCTCCTTAAAATCTAATTATCATCTGCGGTAAAAACGCAGCAGTCGAACATCAACATCATAAATCATCAATGTATTACCTTAAATCACTCCTGACCGGACTGTTTGCCATGGCAAGCCTCAGCGCTTTGGCTTACAACTCTTTGGCTATAAGCCGCCCGGACGGCTCTACAAACTACCTACGCATTGAGCAGGAAATGATCATCGACTTCAACGCCGGAAATCTCGTACTCCAGTACGAGGACGGCCAGACAGAACTCCCTGTGAGCGCCATCAAGGCTTTCTCTTTGTCGGAAGCAGAGCCTGACGATTCAGGCAACGGACAGACAACGGGAATCTCCGGCCTCTCCGCCCCCTCAGACCTCACCATAACCCATTCTTCCACTGAGATTACCGTCAGCACCGATTCTGCCGCAGCTCTCAATTGCACTCTCGCCGACATCAAAGGCAACGTTCTCTCTTCGGAGCAGACCTTTGGCAGCTACACGGTAGCGCTTTCCGAATTGCCCGCCGGCGTCTATATCTTCAAAGTCAACGACAAAGCCATTAAAATCCTCCGCAAATGAAACTCTACGCCATTATAATCGCTCTTACGGCAACAGCAATACTCCCCCTTAACGTACAAAGTGAGGAATATACCCGTCAGCCCTCCTCCCCCGTTGACCACTGGCTCGTGGGAGAAGACGGCAGGCGAATTCCCGAGAATCTCGCCACTGGAATCGACTTTCTGAAACTGCAGAACATGTCGCTTGAGGATGTCGATGCCTTCTGCCACGACGGCTCGCAGACTTTCGTAAACCTTACCGAGCCGTTCACCATCAAGTCAAACATTCCTTCCGTACTCATAACCCTCAAACCGTCCGTACCTGCCGAAGGAGAAAGCCTTACCCAGGAGAGTATCGACCAGCTCTACGAACTGTTCACAGCCCGCCACGGATACTATGGAAACGTCGGCAGCACCGAATTAAAAAACCATTGGTTCGACGTCTCTTTCCGGTTTCAGGGCAACGGTTATTATCCCGACATAGAGGAAACCGACTGTCAGCTGCGCGGACGCGGCAATTCAACGTGGATGGATTTCTTCAAAAAGCCTTTCCGCCTCAAATTCAAAAATAAATTCGCGTTCGAGCCGACAGACAAAGATAATCCCGTTTTTACGAAGATAAGAAAGTCGAAAAACCACGTTTTCATCGCTAACTATGTCGACCATACTCTCATGCGCAACGCCGCAGCGATGAAAATAGCCGAACTCGCCGGAGTGAAATACGTGAACCATATGGTGCCCGTCAACATCTATTTCCGCCTCGATGGAAGCGACGACTGGTATTACAACGGATGCTATAATCTCACTGAAAAATACGGAATCAGCAGCTCGTCGGTCGATATTGACGAAACAAAAGGCGTGCTTATCGAGCTCGACGGCAGCTGGGCCTACGAAAAAGAAAAATACAACTGGGGAGACGAGGTGTCCTATTCCGGCTCCATAATGATAAAAGATCCCGATCTTGATGAAATCTACGAAGACGAACTGAAAGAAAGTTCAGATCCCGCAAGCGTTCCCACCGCACAGCAGCGCGCTGACCTATGGAAAGAAGATTACAAGGAATACCAGCTGGTTGCAAGAGACAAGAGCGACTATCTTGAGGAATATCTCGACATTCGTTCTGCCGTGAGATACCTGCTCGTATTCAATCTCACGCTCAACACTGAGATTTCATATCCGAAAAGCGTGTTCCTCTATAAGCGCGGCAGGGGTGTTGAAACCCTTCCTGAAAATGCTACCGAGGAAGAGATAGCGGCATTCAACAACGCGGCGAAAGACGAGTTCCGGGTTTCTGACAGGGAGTTCCGCTATGTTTACCATTTCGGTCCGGTCTGGGACTTCGATGCAACTTTCAACTACACATGGAAAGCTAATACCGACCGCTCTGCTCAGACCGGCCTCAACGAAAAGGAACAGGTTTTTGGGCCCATTATCAGGCATTCTGAATTCAAAAAGATCTGGGATGAGGAATGGGAAAACTTCAAAACCAATTCTCTCCCTGCGCTCTACGACTATCTCGACGCCTATATGGAGGCGACAGAAACCGCTGCCGAGCAAAACGGACTCGAGTGGACCGGAGAACCCTATCACACCTCCACCAATCTCCGCGAAAATGCCGCTAAGTTGAAAAAATGGATTGAAGAGCGCGTTGAATACATCTCCACTTCCCCCACCCACGGCTTCTCAACCTGGAAATAACATTTTATGAACGCCTTTCATTACCTCGCATTATCAGCCTTTCTCCTGGCCGGATTACAGGCTCCGGGCAAAACTGTAGAATCAGATTTCAACCGCGGCTGGAAGTTTTCGCTTCAGGCCGACTCTACATGTCTGCATCCGGATTTCAACGACAGTTCATGGCGGCAGCTCACTCTGCCCCACGACTGGAGCATTGAACTGCCGTTCGACCGCGACGCCGCTCCCGGAAACGACGGGGGCTATCTTCCCGGCGGCACAGGCTGGTATCGCAAAACGCTGACCATAAAGGCCCTCCAACCCGGCAAAGAGTATCTGCTCCACCTCGGGGGTGCGTATATGAAGTCCGATGTCTACGTCAACGGCCATAAGGCCGGAGGTAATGAATATGGCTACTCTCCTTATTATGCCGACATCACGCCTTACTTGAAAAACGGCGTCAACACTATAGCTGTAAAGGTCGACAACTCCGCGCAGAAGAACTGCCGCTGGTACTCAGGCTCAGGACTTTACCGCGACGTAAAGCTGATAGAACGCGATCCGGTCAGGATCTCATATGAAGGCGTTTACGTGACTACTCCGGATCTTACAACTGCCAATATCGAAGTTTCGGTTGACAATGTCACTCCGGAACCGAAAAAACTTACCGTAACAGCAGAAATCGACGGCAGAAGCTCCTCCGAAACGGTTGAGATTCCTGCCGATACCCGTGAGTACAAGGTCAGACAGACTCTCTCGCTTCCGGGCGTGAAGCCCTGGTCGCCCGACTCCCCTCATCTCTACGATGCCCGCATAACTTTGGCAGAGAACGGCAAGGAAATCGACAGCCGTAATCTGCGGATCGGGTTCAGAACTATTGAGTGGGACGCTGACAGCGGCTTCCGGCTCAACGGCGAAAAGCTGCTGCTCAACGGAGGATGCGTTCACCACGACAACGGCATTCTCGGCGCGGCGGCATTCCGCGATGCCGAACGCCGCCGCGTGAGGCTGCTGAAGCAGGCGGGATTCAACGCCGTGCGCACCTCCCACAATATCCCGTCGGCTGATTTTCTCGATGCCTGCGACGAGTATGGCCTTCTCGTGATCGACGAGGCTTTCGACGGCTGGCGCGACGCCAAAAACGACCACGACTACCACGAGCAGTTCGACCGCAACTGGCAGAAGGACATCGACGCCATGGTGCTCCGCGACCGCAACCACCCATCCGTTTTCTGCTGGAGCATAGGCAACGAGGTGATCGAACGCAAGAAAATAGAAGTTGTAACTACTGCCCGCAAACTTGCGGAACGCTGTCGCGAACTCGATCCGGGGCGCCCTGTCACGTCGGCTCTCGCCTCGTGGGACAGCGACTGGGAAATCTACGACCCCCTCGCCGCAGAACACGATATCGTAGGCTATAACTACATGATTCATAAATCGGAAAGCGACCATGAAAGAGTGCCGTCACGAGTGATGATGCAGACCGAGTCGTACCCGGCCGACGCCTGGCAAAACTACCGCAAAGCGGCCGACAATCCATATATAATCGGCGACTTCGTCTGGACAGCAATGGATTATATAGGCGAATCGGGTATCGGGCGTCACTACTATGAGGGCGACGTGCCGGGCGAACATTTCAGCCGCCCGCTCTACCCCTGGCACGCATCCTATTGCGGCGACATCGACCTGACAGGCTTCCGAAAACCCGTAAGCCACTATCGCTCGATGCTATGGAACAGCGGCGGCGAGGGAATCTATATAGGCGTAAGGGAAGCGGACGGCTACAAAGGCAAAGTCCGCACCACCATGTGGGGCACCTGGCCCACCTTCAACAGCTGGAACTGGGAAGGACACGAGGGTAAGCCGATCGACGTCGAGGTCTACTCCCGTTTCCCGAGAGTACGGCTCAAACTCAACAATAAGGAAATCGCCACGAAAGAAACGGAGAAACAAATGGCTGTATTCTCGGTTCCATATACACCCGGCACACTACTCGCAGAAGGACTCGACGACAACGGCAACATAATGGAATCGCAGACCCTCTCCACCGCCGGAGCACCTGCGGCAATCCGTCTCACAGCAGAGGACTCCACCATACCCGCATCAGATCAATCGCTGGGATTCATAACCGTGGAAATTGTCGACAACGAGGGACGTGTGGTGCCGGTAGCCGACAACGCCATCAAAGCCGACGTAAAAGGCCCCGCTACGCTTCAGGCACTCGGAAATGCCGACATAAAAGACTGCGACCCCTATTTCGACAACACCCACAAGGCATGGCGCGGACGAGCCCTCGCCATAATCCGCGGCAACGGCAAAAAAGGCGACATCAAAGTCAGAATCACCTCCCCCGGACTCCCCTCATCCACCCTCCTCCTAAAAGCCCGGTAAAACTAAAAAAGCGCCGCGAGGCGCGATGCCTCTCCATCGCGAACCTTCCTCGGGACTGCCCTCGCGAAAAAGCGCCGCGAGCCGCGATGCCTTTCCATCGCGAACCTCCCTCGAGACTGCCCTCGCGAAAAAGCGCCGCGAGGCGCGATGTCTCTCAAACCCATTGCGGAGCGAAGCGGAGCTGTGGGACAGCACCTCACCCCTCATCTCTCGAGGCGAGCCGCGGAGCCGCGACGCCTCGAAACCGGCGTTAGCCAAGACTCGCGAATTTTTAACATTTCAACCGGATTTTGCAGCTGACCCCGGACTGTAAAACAAACAAAAGAGACTGTCTAACAAGTTTGGGCAGTCTCTTTTTATGGTCTAAACAGGCTAAAAAAAATAAGGCTTTCAAGCTGAAATTCAGCGCGAAAGCCTTTGTCATGTCATAGATTTTCAGTATATTTGTA
>UROS01000013.1 GCA_900549445.1 uncultured Porphyromonadaceae bacterium
ATTTATAAGTTAATAGTTAGACATTAATTCGTTTTGATTATATAACACGCGATTAACAAAATTTGTTGAAAAAGCTGAAATTTTTTATCGGTTCAGCTTATCAGCCCTAATTGGCAAGATATTTGCATATAGATTTTCATGAATTCCGGCGAATGAATTCCAATGAACTCTTTGTCTCTATTTTTTCTTATTTTTTTCATGGTCTGAAATTTTTTTGTAACTTTACACTATAAATCCCTGCGGATTTACCGTTGAGAACCGCCAGCCTGATACCGGCGTCTCAACACCAGACAGATTATTAACTCTCATTTATATATTAAATATGAATAAGGACTTCAGAAATTACGCAGTAAAGCACCTCGGCATGAATGGTCTTGCTCTCGACCAGTATGCCAATGCTGCGTCATCCATTGCATCTTCCTATATCTCACCCACCATTATCGAGGAGCGCACTCTCAATGTGGCTCAGATGGACGTTTTTTCGCGTCTTATGATGGATCGTATCATCTTCCTCAGCACCGACGTCAACGAATATTCAGCCGCTGTTATCCAGGGACAACTTCTTTATCTCGACTCCGTCGACCCCGGCAAGGATATTTCAATCTATCTTAATTCTCCCGGCGGCTCTGTCATTGCGGGTCTGGGTATTTACGATACCATGCAGCATATAAAGAGCGACGTTTCCACTATCTGTATCGGCATGGCCGCATCAATGGGTGCTGTTTTACTCGTGGCAGGTGAAAAAGGCAAGCGCTTCGCTCTCCCCCACTCCCGGGTAATGATCCACCAGCCTCTCGGCGGCGTTCAGGGTCAGGCTTCCGACATTGAGATTACAGCCCGCGAAATACTCCGCTATAAAGCTGAACTTTACAAGATCATAGCCGATCATTCCGGTCAGCCGATTGAAAAAATCGAAGCTGATGCTGACCGCGACTACTGGATGACCGCCGAAGTAGCAAAGGAATACGGCATGATCGACGACATTCTTTTTCCTGCAAAAAAATGATTTTTGAATCATGGCTAAGAAAAAAGCTGTAAAATGTTCCTTCTGCGGCAACGAGCCGTCGTATACCGACATTATGGTTCCGAGCGCGATCGAAGATACTTATATCTGTTCCAACTGCGTTGATCAGATTGAGAATCTTCTAAAGGATTACCGGCTCGAACTCGGCTCTGAAGATACCGGGAGCGCGAAAAAAGCGACCGGAAAGCCAACGGGAAGTTTTGAAAAAAGCTCCATACCGAAGCCAAAGGAAATCATGGAGTTTCTCAACGATTACGTTATAGGTCAGGACGAGGCTAAAAAGGTACTTGCCGTGGCAGTCTACAACCACTACAAACGCCTTATGCAAAAGAACGACGACGTTGACATTGAGAAAAGCAATATCATTATGGTCGGGCCCACCGGCACCGGTAAGACTCTGCTGGCAAAAACGATAGCCCGACTTCTCGATGTGCCTTTCGCAATTGTCGATGCGACGGTTCTGACTGAAGCGGGATATGTTGGCGAAGATATAGAATCGCTTCTCGTACGGCTGCTTCAGGCCGCCGACTACGATGTTGCCAAAGCAGAGAAAGGTATTGTGTTTATCGACGAGATTGACAAGATAGCCCGTAAAGGCGACAACCCCTCAATCACCCGCGATGTTTCCGGTGAAGGGGTTCAGCAGGGTCTCCTTAAACTTCTCGAAGGGTCGATTGTAAACGTCCCTCCTCAGGGTGGCCGCAAGCATCCTGAACAGAAAATGATTCCGGTAAACACAAAAAATATTCTTTTCATCTGCGGTGGTGCATTCGAGGGCATCGAACGTAAAATCGCCCACAGGCTCAATACCCATGTAGTCGGTTTTACAGGAAGCGCAACCCGTGCTAAAGTCGACAAAGACAACTATCTGAAATACGTGGCGCCCCAGGATCTCCGGTCTTTCGGTCTCATTCCTGAAATTATCGGTCGTCTGCCTATGCTGGTTCATCTCGACCCTCTTGACCGGTCTGCCTTGCTCCGGGTTCTCACAGAACCGAAAAACGCCATTACACGACAGTATGAGAAACTTTTTGCAATGGACGGGGTGGAGCTTACCTTCGAACCCGACATGCTCGAATTCGTTGTCGACAAGGCCATTGAGAACAAACTTGGCGCCCGCGGTCTTCGCTCCATAGTAGAAACCGTGATGATCGACAAGATGTTTGAGACACCGTCTGAAAACTTGAAAAAACTAACCATCACTCGCGAATATGCTGAAGAAAAACTCCGCAACGAGTATTTTGACAGCTCGGTAGAGTGACTTTTTAGAATAATATAATAGTACTATATAAACTTGTTCCTGCATAATGAGTATGTCTGAATTCCGCTTTGACATGTTTGGTCATACTCTCACTGCAATCTGTCATTCTTACTACTCCTCTAATATCTTTCCTTGTTAATTCAATATGACTGCGGTAACTGAAAAAGGACTAAAAACAGCGCTTAAAGAGCATTTCGGCTTCGATGCCTTCAAAGGGAATCAGGAAGCCATCATTAAATCGCTCCTTGACGGCAACGACGTGTTCGTGCTTATGCCTACCGGCGGCGGCAAATCTCTTTGCTACCAGCTCCCGGCTCTGATTATGGAGGGAACGGCGATTGTGATTTCGCCTCTTATCGCTCTCATGAAGAATCAGGTCGACGCCATCCGCCACTTCAGCGATGAGGATCACGTGGCTCACTTTCTGAATTCTTCGCTCAACCGTGCCGCCATCGATCAGGTGAAAGCCGACATAGTAAGCGGCCGCACTAAGTTGCTTTACGTAGCTCCCGAATCACTTACCAAAGAGGAGAATATTGAATTCCTTAAGACTGTTCCGATATCGTTCTATGCCGTCGATGAAGCCCATTGTATTTCTGAATGGGGGCATGATTTCCGTCCGGAATACCGCCGTATCCGTCCGATTATAAACGATATAGGCAATCGTCCGGTAATTGCCCTGACGGCAACCGCAACTCCGAAAGTCCAGCACGACATTCAGAAGAATCTCGGCATGATGAATGCTCAGGTGTTCAAATCATCGTTCAACCGACCGAATCTCTATTACGAGGTTCGTCCGAAAACAGCGAATATCGACAAAGACATCATCAGATTCATAAAGACCCATCCCGGCAAATCAGGAATCATTTACTGTCTAAGCCGAAAGAAAGTGGAAGAACTTGCAGAAATGCTGCAGGTAAACGACATCAGGGCTCTTCCCTATCATGCCGGCATGGACGGAGCCACCCGTTCGGCCAACCAGGACGCTTTTCTGCTTGAAAAGGCCGACGTGATTGTGGCGACAATAGCTTTCGGCATGGGCATTGACAAACCGGATGTCCGTTTCGTCATTCACTACGATATGCCGAAGTCGCTCGAAGGTTACTATCAGGAAACCGGTCGTGCCGGTCGCGACGGAGGCGAAGGCTACTGCCTTGCTTTTTATGCGACCAAAGACCTTCAGAAGATGGAGAAATTCATGCAGGGCAAACCGCTTGCTGAATTTGAAATCGGAAGACAATTGCTGAATGAAACAGCTTACTATGCCGAATCGAGCGTGTGCCGCAGACTTTCTCTACTGCATTATTTCGGCGAGGAATTCAAGAGTGACAATTGTGGAAACTGCGATAACTGTTTAAATCCCCGTAAACGAGTGGAAGCAAAAGATGATTTGTGTGCAGCGCTTGAGACTATTCTTGCGCTGAAAGAAAAATTCAAAGCCGACTATGTTATTGATGTGATGAAAGGTCATCTCACCAACGATGTTCAGGCATATCGCCACGACGACCTCGAAGTGTTCGGTTGTGAACCGGATGCCGACGACAGATTTCTGCGTTCTGTTCTCCGACAGGCGGAAATCGCCGGGTATATCGTACGCGACATAGAAAATTTCGGATTGCTGAAAGTCACGCCAAAAGGCAAAAAGTTTTTATCGGCACCGGTGTCATTCAAAATCGTAGAAGATTCTGAATTCAATGAAGATGCCGAGCCGGAAATAGTAAAGAGCGGCGCATCGTGTGCCGCTGACCCCGAACTTTACAGCATTCTTAAAGATCTTCGCAAAAAAATTGCCCGCAGCCTTCAGCTGCCGCCCTATGTAATATTTCAGGATCCCTCTCTTGAGGCTATGGCCACAACATATCCTGTATCCATAGAAGAGCTGCAGAATATTCCGGGAGTTGGCCCGGGAAAGGCAAAACGTTATGGTGAAGAATTCGTAAAACTCATCAAGCGCCATGTAGAGGCCAATGAAATCGAACGCCCTGAAGACCTGAGGGTTCGCAGCGTTCCTGACAAATCGAGTCTTAAGATTTTCATAATCCAGACTATCGACCGTAAAATTCCGCTGCCCGAAATTGCCCAGGCAAAAGGACTGGAATTCAGCGAATTGCTCGATAAGATCGAAGCAATAGTTTACGCAGGCTATAAAGTAAACATCAATTATTATATCGATGAGGTTCTCGATTCCGACAGTCAGGAGGAAATCTTCGACTATTTTAAGGAAAGTGAGAGCGATGATCTTTCTATGGCCATGAAAGAACTCGGTGAGGATTATTCGGAAGACGAAGTAAGGCTCATGCGCATAAAATTCCACTCCGATCTCGGCAACTGATAAGCATTACGCTAAATCCCGTTTATGGCAGCGATAATAAAATACAAAGACGTTGAACTTCACCGCAACGATCTCATTGTGCTCCGCCACGTGAACCTTTCGGTAGAAAAAGGCGAATTCGTCTATCTCATCGGAAAGGTCGGCAGCGGTAAGTCCTCCCTCATGAAATCAATGTATGCGGAAATACCCGTTGCCTCCGGCAGCGCTAAGGTGCTCGACTACGACTTGAATACGATCCGTCGTTCGGAAATTCCGTATCTCCGCCGCGAAATAGGAATTGTGTTCCAGGATTTCCGGCTGCTGATGGATCGTAACGTCGATGCCAACCTGCGGTTCGTGCTCGAAGCTACGGGATGGGCTGATAAAAAGGAGATCGACAACAGGATTGCCGAAGTGTTGAAAAATGTAGGGATGCTGAACAAAAGCTATAAGATGCCGCATGAGCTGTCTGGCGGAGAGCAGCAGCGTGTGGTGATTGCCCGTGCATTGCTCAACCGGCCCAAACTCATCCTTGCGGATGAACCTACAGGCAATCTCGATCCGTCTACCGGAGAGCAGATAGTTGCCCAACTCCATGCTATTGCCGGTTCCGGTACTGCGGTAGTCATGGCTACACACAATCTTCCCGTAGTGGAAAAATTCCCCGGGAGGGTTGTACGCTGCGAAAACAAGACTATTACCGTTTGAACCGACCTTTGCCGTTCCTGCTATCAGGCGTCTTTCCGCTGCGGTGGTCAGACGCTTTTTTAGAATACGCAGGGCGGTTGGGATACAGGCGCTCAAGGATGTCGCCGCGGTGCAATCGCAGCAGCGACTTTGTTATTTCAGTCCGCATCTCCGGATTATACCAGAAAAAGTATTTGCGCTGTGCCTGTTTTTCTTCAGGTGTACGGGCGGTAAACACTTTCTCTCCGGTATATGGATTTATACCTGTGTAGAAAATTTCGGTTGAAAGAGTCATAGGTGTAGGGGTAAAATCCTGCACTTGCTCCAGTTGCAGCCCCATATCCTTGGTTTCCGCAGCAAGTTCAGCCATATCTGTCTCATGGCAACCGGGATGCGACGATATGAAGTAGGGTATCAGTTGCTGCCTTAGGCCGCAACTGCGGTTTACCCGGTCAAACAGACGGGAGAATTCGTGATACAGTTCAAACGGAGGTTTGCGCATTATGTCGAGAACAGCACCGCAGGTGTGTTCGGGCGCCACCTTTAGTCTGCCGGATACATGGCGCGAAATCAGTTCTTCGTTGTATTGTCTGTTGTTTCGGTCAATTCTTTCGTCGCCGGTATGATGCATCGAGAGATCATATCTTACACCACTTCCTATAAATGATTTCTTTATGCCGGGAAGTGCGTCGACTTTCCGATACAGTTCCAGGAGCGGTCCGTGGTCGGTATTGAGATTCGGACATGGTTTCGGATGCAGACACGATGGCCGACGGCATTTTTCGCATGCGTTAAGATTCTTGCCGTGCATGCCGTACATATTTGCCGACGGACCGCCTAAATCGCTTATGTATCCTTTGAAATCAGGCATCCGCATCACGGCTTTGACTTCATTGATGATAGATTCCTGCGAACGCGAAGCAATAAATTTTCCCTGATGTGCAGATATGGTGCAGAACGCACAACCGCCGAAACAGCCACGGTGCATATTTACGGAATGGCGTATCATTTCATAAGCCGGGATGCGTTTGCCTTTGTAGCGTGGATGCGGCAGACGGGTATATGGCAGGTCGTAGGCCGCATCGACTTCCTCCGTGGTTAACGGCGGATAAAGCGGATTGACTTTCACGGCCACATCGCCATGCTGTTGCCAGAGTATTTTGCCGTGCATGGCATTACTTTCTTCCTCGATGTGACGGAAATTCATGGCTTGCGCTCTTTTGTCGAGTTTGCATTTCCCGAACGATGACAGTATTATATTCCTGTCATCGTCGGCCGCAGGCATTTCATTTAAGGGGACGGCTACCACACTTTGCATCATATCGCGTATTTCCGAGATTTTTTCGCCCGAATCGAGTCTGCGGGCGAGCTCCAGAATGCTCTTCTCCCCCATTCCGTAAAGAATCATGTCGGCACAACTGTCGAGAAGAATAGAGCCTCTCAGTTTGTCCTGCCAGTAGTCATAGTGCGAAAGCCTGCGCATAGACGCCTCTATGCCACCGGCTACTACTGGGACTTCCGGAAAAAGTTGCTTAAGGATTTTAGAGTATACAATCGTGGGATAATCCGGCCGGGCTCCGTGGCGTCCGTCTGGAGTATATGCGTCGTCACTTCTCTTCCGTCGAGCCGCAGTATAGTGGTTTACCATGGAGTCCATGGCGCCTGCCGATACGCCGAAAAACAACCGCGGTACTCCGAATTTTCTGAAATCGCGCAGATCATCCTGCCAATTGGGCTGAGGGACAATCGCGACCCTGTAGCCGGCTGCCTGCAGGGTTCTCCCGAGAGCGGCCGCCGCAAACGACGGGTGATCTACATAAGCGTCGCCGCTGAACAGGACTATATCAACAGAGTCCCATCCGAGTGCTTTCATTTCCTTAACGGAAGTCGGAAGCCATTGCTCAGTACGCAGTCCGCTACTTATTTCCGCATTTAAGTTGTCTGACCTGTTATATTTCATCAGCTGTTGATTTCTTCTTCGGTTTTGATTTTCATCAAGTCTTCGAGTTTAAGCACCTCGTCGCGCAGACGCGCGGCTTCTATAAACTCCATCTTCTTAGCAGCTTCCACCATTTCGGAGCGTTTTTGTGTTATTACCTTCTGCAGCTGCTCTGCATTCAGATAACCGATGACTGGATCGGCGGCGACATTGACGGTAGTGGAATACTCCTCGGCATATGGAATAGCCTCAGCAGACTTCTTTTTATGCTGCCCGGCATTGGAACGTCCGGAAGCATGCTCATCCCTGTCAAGTCCGATGAGCGCCGACCTTGCTTTTACAATTGCCTGCGGAGTTATACCGTGCTCCTCATTGTAAGCTAACTGAATAGCCCGGCGACGAGAAGTCTCATCAATAGTCTGCTGCATAGATTCCGTTATCTTATCGGCATACATTATGACTGTCCCGTTGAGGTTTCGCGCGGCACGTCCTACCGTCTGAGTCAGTGAGCGATGACTTCGGAGAAATCCTTCTTTGTCGGCATCAAGTATCGCCACAAGCGATACCTCCGGTAAATCGAGTCCTTCGCGGAGAAGGTTCACGCCGATCAGCACGTCATAAACTCCGGCGCGGAGATCGTCGAGAATCTTTATTCGGTCAAGCGTTTCAACGTCACTATGAATATACGCGGCCTTTATCTGAATCTTCAGAAGATAATCGTTAAGTTCCTCGGCCATCCTTTTTGTAAGAGTGGTTACGAGTACCCTCTCGCCTCGCTCAATCCTTATTGAAATCTCATTAAGAAGGTCATCAATCTGATTCAGTGAGGGCCGGACTTCGATTATCGGGTCGAGCAGACCGGTAGGACGGATTATCTGCTCTACTACCACTCCCTCGCTTTTTTCAAGTTCGTAGGCAGCCGGAGTGGCGCTTACGTATATAACCTGATTCGTGAGCCTCTCGAATTCCTCGAACCGCAACGGACGGTTGTCAAGAGCCGCCGGAAGACGGAATCCGTATTCCACAAGATTCATTTTTCTCGACAAGTCGCCACCATACATAGCCCTCACCTGAGGCAACGTAACGTGACTCTCGTCAATTATCGTGAGAAAATTCTTCGGAAAATAATCGAGCAGACAGAACGGACGCATACCTGGCTCACGTCCGTCGAAATAACGGCTGTAATTTTCGATGCCTGAACAGGTGCCGACTTCACGAAGCATCTCTACATCGTACGTGACGCGCTCCTGAAGCCTTTTAGCCTCGAGATCCTTTGCCTCTTTGTAGAATTCACTCACACAACTGCCTAAATCCAGTTCGATCTGTGCTATCGCGCTTCCCATTCTTGCCGGAGATGTCACGAACAGATTGGCAGGATAAATCTTAAACGAATCGTGGGCGCCCAGCGACGTGTTATCCTCAGCGTGAAGTGTCTTGATCGACTCAATTTCATCGCCCCAGAATGTGACCCTGACGATAATTTCCTCGTAGGCGAGCCGGATGTCGACCGTATCGCCCTTCACTCGAAAGTTACCGCGGCGCAATTCAAGTTCGTTGCGGCTGTATAGGGCACCCACAAGGTCACGGAGGAACTTGTTGCGGGTGATTTTCTGTCCGACATGAACCGAGATCACGTTACTGTCGAAGTCCTCGGGATTTCCCATACCGTATATACACGAAACCGAAGAAACGACAATCACGTCGTTTCTTCCGGAAAGGAGAGCCGAGGTGGTAGCCAGACGAAGCCGGTCGATCTCCTCATTTATCATCAGATCCTTCTCAATATATTTGTCGACCGATGGTATATATGCCTCAGGCTGATAATAGTCGTAATACGACACAAAATATTGAACTGAATTATTCGGGAAGAAACTTTTGAATTCACTGTAGAGCTGAGCCGCAAGGGTTTTGTTATGGCTGAGTATGAGCGTAGGGCGGTTTACCCGCTCAATCACGTTGGCCATCGTGAAAGTCTTGCCGGAACCGGTTACTCCAAGGAGGGTTTGCGCAGGATCGCCGCGCAAAACTCCCTCCGTAAGCTTATCAATTGCCTGCGGCTGGTCGCCCGTGGGTCTGTATGCTGAAGAGAGCTGGAAATCCATTTATCTTTGTCGATTTTATTAACTTACAAAGTTAGTCATTTATCCCGACACTGCCAACGGCACTAAATCTTATTAAGGTTTAATTAAGAATTATATGAACTTATGTAATTCTGGGATATCGGGAATTCCGTTTTTTTGTGTACTTTTGTGAGTATGGAAATGAAAAAAGAGAGGACATCGTCTGCTAAACCTCGAGGCAAACGAAAAAAGGAGGTAAAAGGGCGTCATTCGCTTGCTATTCTCATAGCGGCAATCGCGACTGCGATTGTTGCTATTTCAGTAATACTTTTCGCTGTAGTCGGTTACTCCGGAGAAGATCAATGGATATATATACCTCAAAATGCGACTTCCGCGTCAGTCAAAGATTCCCTGAAAACACATCTCGGGTCTTCTATGGGAACTCGCGTATATATTATATGGTCAGTACTCGGAGGCACCCCCGAGAGAAGTTGCGGCGCATATCTTGCCAAGCCGGGACAAAGTGCGTTCAACATCAGCCGCAGGATAAAAAGCGGACAGCAGACCCCTGTAAGCGTCAGGTTCAATTCCGTGAGAACTATGGATAATCTTGCGAAAAAAATTACAGCGAACCTGCGATGTACCCCGGAAGAATTTCTGGAAGCGTGCAACAGGGTGTTGCCCGACAGCGGCTATACCAAGGCTGAATTTCCTGCGATTTTTCTTCCTGACAGCTATGAATTTTATTGGTCCGCCTCTCCCGACAATATCGTCCGGCGTTTTCTCGGGTATTACAGACGTTTTTGGACTCCCGAACGCAGGGCGCTTGCCGCCAGGCAGGGTCTGACTCCGGTTCAGGTTTCAACGCTCGCTTCAATTGTGGAAGAAGAAACGGCTAAAAAGGATGAGCGTGGCAAAGTTGCCCGACTCTATCTCAACCGTCTTAACAAGGGAATGAAGCTTCAGGCGGATCCGACAGTAAAATTCGCTACCGGTGACTTTTCGCTCCGCCGAATCAACGCAACTCATATAGCAATAAACTCGCCATATAATACGTATAAAGTCAACGGACTGCCTCCAGGACCAATCCGGGTGGCCGAAGGAGCTACAATCGACGACGTTCTGAATGCCCCCCGACATGATTATATATACATGTGTGCGAAAGAGGACTTCTCAGGCTACCACAACTTTGCAAAAGACTACGAAACCCACCGGAACAACGCCAGACGCTATCAGGCGGAACTGAACCGGAGAAACATACACTGACATGAAAAATGAAAAACAGCTTTCGGTTGCCGCCGTGTATTCAACCGAACAGGAAGCCGCCATCACCCGTGGGATGCTCGCCGGTTATGGTATAGAATCATTTATCGACAACTCGAACTCCTCGAGTGTTTATCCTCTCGCATTCGGAGCTCTCGGCAACGGAGAGGTACGGCTCTACGTGGCAGACGCAGACCTTGCCGATGCTCAACGCCTCATCACTGAGCACGGCGACTAAGCATCCAAAACCAGGCATTCTCTAAAACTGAAATCCGACGTTGTCCACGTAAAGGTTCAGACCCTCAGTGCCCACATACGGTTCGCCGCTGCCGGCCGACATCATAAGGATAAGGTGGGTAGGGGTGGCGTCCTCATCGTCCCAGCCCTCCTCTATGACAGGCACGAGCTTACCCTTGGAATTTTTGCCATAATAAGCGTTTTTTGCACCGCGAAGTCCGAGATACGAACTGTAGCCTGCTTTCTCAGATGCGTTGCCATAAACTATGGGAAGCGAGAAACCGTTCACCCAGTCGGAGCCTGCTGCGAACAGCTTGCCGGCGGTGCCTACCCGCTTTGCGTGAAGCTTTCCGTCGGCATCCTCCCACCGGCGCTGCAGCAGCACGAATACCACTGCCTTGTCGCGCCCCTGAATAGTTTTCTTGCTGCCGAACCCGGAAGCCTTCATCCGCGTATTGACGGATGGCATATCCACCTTGTAGTCAAACAGGAGCGCTTTCGGACGTTTGGTATATCTGATGCCCATATCCATTTTACCATACGGTCCTTTGGTGCTCGTAATCGGTTCATATATTCTGCCAAGAAAGATCGAACCGGCCACCATCACATCCATATTGACAATGCCAAGCACCTTTACGTGTTCGATTATCGTAGAGAGTTTCGCGCACTTGTTTCCCGCGCCACGGTCGAAAGGAAAAACAGCATTCGAGCCTTTGGTGATACCCGAAACCTTGGCGTAGACATTGCTGGTAGCCCACGGTGAGCCGCCGGACGGGACATAGGCCTTATTGCCGTCGATTACGGATGCAGGCCCGATTTCGTAGACAATCTTTTCTTTTCCACCTATCACTCCCGACTCATGTATATGACGAGTGACCCAGTTATTGAAATTGCCGTAATTAATCATTTCTGTGTGTTGGGCCGCCAACGGGCAGACGGCCAGCATCATTGCGGCGAAAGACGTGAAATAACGCATAATAAAGAACTTTTTAGGAGTACAAATTTCGTTATAAAAAACCAAACGGCATAATTAATTATCCAATATCACTATTTATTTTGCCATAAGGCATAATTGCGATACTAAAAAAACATATTACCTTTGCAGAGTGTTTAAGAGTTGTACATCATTGATTCATCGCATGGCTCACGTATCCATATCCCTGTCATTATTCACTCAGAGACTGGCTAAGGCTATTGCCGGATTCTTGTTTCTGTTGGCGCTGTCGATGCAGACGCAGGCAGATACATTGCCAGAGTTAAGATCTGACACTACAGCAGTGGTGCGTCAGAATCTGCTCGACAAGGTGCTGGGCTACTTCAGAACATCCAACAAGCGTTCGCTCAGCAAAAAGCCAGATTTCAGCATAATAGGTGGGCCGCATTATTCAAACGACACCAAACTCGGCCTGGGTCTCGTTGCCGCGGGTCTGTATTCGACAGATCCTGCCGACTCCACACTCTTCCCGTCGAATTTTTCTCTCTATGGCGACGTCTCTTCCGCAGGATTCTATCTTATAGGAATAAAGGGCAATCATATCTTCCCTCATGATTCAAAACGCATCAATTATAATATCTATCTCTATTCCTTCACGACTTACTTCTGGGGAATAGGTTATGACGATAACCGAAATAATGACAACAAAACACCCTACAGAGATTTCCGTTTCACCTTAAACGCCGACTGGCTATGGCATACCGGGGGACATTTTTACCTGGGACCTGCGATTGAATATAACTTCATAAAAGCAACCCATATAAAGAAAAACGAATTTCTTTGGAATGGTCAGGATCATCTCACCCACAACTTCGGTGTAGGATTTAACTTCCGTTTCGACACCCGCGACCATCCGACCAATCCATATAAAGGATTTCTGGTTGAAATAGACCAACGCTTCTATCCGCGCTTCCTTTTCAACAGCAATTACAATTTCTCGTCGACAGAATTCAGCGCACGGAATTACACTCCTGTATGGAAAGGGGGCACTGTAGCTTCAATAGCCCACCTCAACATTACTTACGGCAATACGCCTTGGGGGCTTCTTCCCTCTCTCGGCGGCAGTTCAACCATGCGGGGATACTATGAAGGGCGCTATCGCGACAAAACAGCCGCCGACATAACCGTGGAACTGCGTCAGCACATCTATGGCCGAAGCGGAGCTGTTGTCTGGGCCGGAGCCGGTTGTATCCAACCTTCCCTCAGAAAATTCCGATGGCGCCACATCCTGCCCAACTATGGTGTCGGCTACCGCTGGGAATTCAAAAAACGCACCAACGTCAGGCTTGACCTCGGATTCGGCAAAGGCGAATGGGGGTTTCTTTTCAACATTAACGAAGCATTCTGATGACTAACAACGCAAACAGCTTATCCGCTAAATCGGGGAAACTATCAACCCTGACAATAATTTTCTTTCTCATTACCATCATTGTTCCGAACTTCATACTGGCAATAACAGAACACCTTTCGGTTTGGGGCCGGATTACCAACGTGTTGCTTCCTGCAGCCGTCTACTGTCTGCTTGCATCGGTTTCCCGTCATTGCGGGCGAACCATACTCTTTATGTTCCCGCTGATGTTTTTAGCGGCATTTCAGGATGTATTGTTATATCTATACGGAAACAGTGTGATAGCTGTTGATATGTTCCTGAACCTCGTGACGACTAACGCAAGCGAAGTGAACGAGCTTCTCAGCAACATCTGGCCATCGATATTGATTGTGATTATTCTCTACGTTCCGTCGCTCGCCGCCGCAGCGTGGATGATTAAGACCAATACCCTTTTGCCGGCATTAACCATAAATCGTCTGCGCAAAACGGGATGTCTCGGGTTAGCCGCAGGCCTTTCCACTCTTGCGGCATCGTATATGTCAGGCGACTACTCAATAGCAATCGACCTCTATCCCGTAAATGTATGCTACAATATCGGTCTCGCCGTTGACCGCACCATAAAGACAGAAAAATACCATAAAACTTCCTCCGGCTTCCGGTTCAACTCAAAAAAAGAGGTATTGAATGATTCCACAACCAGAGAAATCGCCATTCTGATAATAGGAGAAACATCAAGGGCTGAGAACTGGCAAATTTTCGGCTACAATCGTCCTACGAATCCCCTTCTGGCCCAAGAAGATTCTTTGCTTGCCGGACATTTCGCATTGAGCGAGTCAAACACAACTCACAAGAGCGTGCCGATACTCCTCTCGCAGATCGACGCTAACTCCTTCAACGAGATATATCATATTAAAAGCATAATCTCCGCCTTCTCTGAAGCCGGATACAAAACAGCCTTTTTCTCTAACCAGCGTCGGAACCACTCGTTCATTGACTTTTTCGGTGAGGAAGCTGATACAACAGTCTTCATCAAAGAATCGGCCGGTGAATCGGCTAATGCCCATGATATCCGTCTGGCAGACTATGTGGTCAACATTCTAAAAAGCAAACCGCAACGACAACTCATTGTTCTACACGGCTACGGATCGCATTTCAACTACAACGAACGTTATACAGACCGGGACAGACTGTTTATCCCTGACACTTACCCCGAGGCCAAGGCAAGCGAACGCCCCAACCTCGTGAACGCCTACGACAATACTATCGTAGCCACCGACCGTTTGCTGTCCTCCATCATCGACCAACTCAGAGAGCAGACAGATGCGGCATCATTCATTCTCTATACTTCAGACCACGGCGAGGATATATATGATGACAACAAAAGTCACTTCCTCCACGCCTCTCCCCTTCCGACATGGCATCAGCTCAACGTGCCGTTTGTGGCATGGCTGTCTCCCCGCTATAACCGCCTGCGTCCGGATATGTACGGCATAATGCACGAAAACATGCAAAAGGAGATTTCATCATCCCGGTCATATTTCCACACGGCGCTCGGCCTGGCGGGTATAACCACAGATGTTTCGGACAGCACAGCATCGCTGGCATCACCGGCATATACACCTCGGGAACGCCCCATATACCTCAACGACCACAACAAAGCAATCACGGATTTTCCGACCCGAAAGGACGACAACTGAATAAAAGGCTGAATATTGTGTGGCTGAAAATTTATTTTTCAAAAAAACGCTAAATTTTTTGCAAGATAGCGGCAGTTTCCATAACTTTGCAAACTGATATAAACAACTGATTACACAACTGCAAAAAAGACTGCCTATAGAACATTACTACTCTAACCAATAAATAGAATAGAAATGCAAAATCTGACAAAGCTCGCCGACGAGGAGTTGGTTAAAGCTTATGCCAACGGAAACAATATCGCTTTCGACATTCTCCTGCGCCGACACGAATCACGCCTGTTTTCTTACATTCTTCGCATTGTAAAAAGCAAGGAAACCGCCGACGATATTTTTCAGGAAACATTCGTCAAAGCCATAATGACGATTAAGCAGGGGCGGTATACAGAGCAAAGCAAATTCTCTGCGTGGCTTTCCCGTATAGCCCATAACTTGATCATCGACCATTACCGTCAGGAAAAGACCGAAAACTCGGTTTCGTCTGACGGAGATGATTTCTGCATAAAGAATCATCAGGAGCTTAGCGACGGCAACATAGAAGATCTCATCGTTTCAGAACAGATAGATCAGGATGTGCGCCGTATCGTAATGGCTCTCCCCGATGCTCAGCGCGAGGTTCTCGTGATGCGTTATTACCGCAATATGTCATTCAAAGAGATTGCAGACGCTACCCGTGTCAGCATCAATACAGCACTCGGCCGCATGCGTTACGCAATTCTCAACATGCGCCGCATAGCTAAAGAAAACAACATAACTCTCGCCGTCTGAAACCGGCGCGACAGTTAACAACGGAGCGGGGTGCGATTTTTAGGATTCGCACCCCGCTCCGTTGTTAACTGTATTGGGTATTGTCAGTCGAGCTTAAGTACGGCCAGGAAAGCTTTTTGGGGAACTTCAACCGAGCCGATCTGCTTCATCCTCTTCTTACCTTTCTTCTGCTTTTCAAGAAGTTTGCGTTTGCGGGATATATCGCCGCCATAACACTTGGCTGTAACGTCTTTTCTCACAGCCTTAATGGTCTCTCGTGCTATAATCTTGGCTCCGATGGCCGCCTGGATCGCTATGTCGAACTGCTGGCGAGGAATGAGTTCCTTAAGTTTCTCACACATACGGCGGCCAAAACTTACAGCGTTGTCAGCGTGAGTGAGGGTTGACAGAGCATCGACGCTCTCGCCGTTGAGCAGAATGTCGAGTTTTACGAGTTTCGATTCGCGGAAATCGTGAAGATGATAGTCGAACGAGGCATAACCCTTTGAAATAGACTTTAACTTATCGTAAAAGTCAATTACGATTTCTCCGAGCGGCATATCGAAAATCATTTCCATACGGTTGCCGGAAATGTACTCCTGCTTTACGAGTTCTCCTCGTTTGCCGAGGCAGAGGGTCATTATGGGGCCGATAAAATCAGCCGCAGTTATAATCGACGCTCTTATGTATGGCTCTTCGATATGGTCGATAAGGGTTGGATCCGGAAGTCCTGAAGGGTTGTGGACTTCGGTCATGTTGCCATGCTTGTCATAAACCCGATACGAAACGTTAGGTACGGTTGTAATAACGTCCATATCAAATTCACGTCCAAGCCGCTCCTGTACTATCTCCATATGGAGCAGACCGAGAAACCCGCATCGGAATCCGAAACCGAGAGCAACCGACGATTCGGGCTGGAAAGTAAGCGAAGCATCGTTGAGCTGCAATTTTTCGAGTGATGCACGCAGATTTTCAAAATCCTCCGTCTCTATCGGATAAACGCCTGCAAACACCATCGGCTTAACCTCCTCGAAACCGTCGATTGCCGATTCGCACGGGCGGTTTACGTGAGTAATCGTGTCGCCGACCTTAACTTCTTTCGAAGTCTTGATACCGGAGATTATATAGCCTACGTTGCCGGCAGAGAGTTCATTGCGTGGCTGCATGTCGAGTTTGAGCACTCCTATTTCGTCGGCATTATATTCCTTTCCAGTCGCCACAAATTTCACAAAATCGTTGGTACGGATGGTGCCGTTCTCAATTTTAAAGTATGCGATGATGCCGCGGAACGGATTGAATACCGAGTCGAAAATCAAAGCCTGAAGCGGAGCATCCGGATCGCCCTTCGGGGCGGGAATGCGCTCCACGATAGCGCGAAGAATCTCAGGAATGCCAATACCGGTCTTTCCGCTCGCTCTGATTACGTCGGAGGGATCGCAGCCGAGCAAGTCTACAATCTGATCCTCTACCTCGTCGGGACGTGCGCTGTCGAGATCAACCTTATTGATTACCGGAATAATCTCCAGATCGTTGTCAATTGCCATATAGAGGTTGGAAATGGTCTGAGCCTGTATGCCTTGCGCGGCATCGACAATCAGAAGGGCGCCCTCGCAGGCTGCGATAGAACGCGAAACCTCGTATGAAAAGTCGACGTGTCCGGGGGTATCTATAAGATTCAGGGTATAGTCCTCGCCATCGAGCTTGTAGTTCATCTGAATGGCATGGCTTTTGATAGTTATGCCGCGCTCACGCTCCAGATCCATGTCGTCGAGCACCTGTGCCTGAAGGTCTTTTCCCGAAACGGTGTCGGTATATTCAAGCAGACGGTCGGCAAGAGTTGATTTGCCGTGGTCAATGTGGGCTATTATGCAGAAATTTCGTATATTCTTCATGTTTTGTCGTTATGGAGTGCAAATTTAACGAAAAACAGCGAAATATCTGCTGTTCAAAGCCAACTAATTTGATTTTTACCTTCCTTATGCCTGTGAGCGGAGCTCCTCCTCTTCCATCGACGCAAGTTCCCAGACCGACATTGCGTTTTCGAGTTGCTTCGAGACAGAGCCGTGCCGCTCATATATGTCAGGGGTGGTGTTACCCTCTGCCATATCGGTTTCGATCTTTGCGACCTCGGCTTCGAGGCGTGCGATTTCGGCCTCTGCTTCCTCGACTTTCTTATGCGCCTTGCGCAGTATTTTCTCATACTCGCGCTGTTCGGCATAAGATTTCCTTGCGCGTTCCTTAGGCGTCTCGGGCTGAGGAGTTGCAGCAGCCGCAGGCTTTTTCTGTTGTTCTTTTCTTTCGGTCTTATCAGCCTTCTGCTCACGCACCGGAGTGCTGCGCTCGAGCTCGGAAAGCGAGGCCAGTCTTTTCTTCTCGAGGAATTCGTAAATGCCTCCGAGACATTCCTTCACCTGACCGCCGCCGAATTCATACACCTTCTCTACGAGTCCGTCGAGAAACTCTCGGTCGTGGCTCACCACTATCACCGTGCCGTCGAAATCCTTGATTGCCTGCTTAAGCACATCCTTTGTCTTCATATCGAGATGGTTGGTAGGCTCGTCGAGGATAAGAAGGTTGACAGGTTCGAGCAGCAGGCGGATCATGGCGAGACGGGTTTTCTCTCCTCCCGACAACACCTTGACTTTCTTGTCTGATGCCTCACCGCCAAACATAAAGGCGCCGAGAATGTCGCGAATCTTCGTGCGGATGTCTCCTACCGCCACTCTGTCTATCGTATCGAAAACGGTTATCTCGCCGTCGAGCAGCTGCGCCTGGTTCTGGGCGAAATAGCCGATTTTCACGTTGTGACCGATCTTGAGTGTGCCCGTAAACGGAATCTCGCCAAGGATACACTTTACGAGCGTGGACTTACCCTCGCCGTTCTTGCCAACGAATGCTACCTTTTCACCGCGTTTTATGGTAAAGGTGGCATGGTCGAATACCTGATGATCCCCGTAAGCCTTCCCGAGGTCTTCTGCTATAACCGGATAGTCGCCGGAACGTGGAGCAGGCGGGAAGCGAAGATTGAGATGCGAGGTGTCTACTTCATCCACCTCAATCCGTTCTATTTTGGCAAGCTGCTTGATTCGGCTCTGAACCTGTACACTCTTGGTCGCCTTGTAGCGGAACCGCTCGATGAAATCCTCAGTATCCTGAATCTGTTTCTGCTGGTTCTGATAAGCACGCATCTGCTGCTCGAGGCGCTCCTTGCGGAGTTCGACGTACCTGGAATAGTTCACGTTGTAGTCGTAAATCTTCCCGAGCGAAATCTCGATGGTGCGGTTGGTGACGTTGTCGATAAATGCACGATCGTGGCTCACGAGCACCACGGAGTTGGCCTTTGATATGAGGAACTGCTCAAGCCACTGAATCGATTCAATGTCGAGGTGGTTGGTGGGCTCGTCGAGCAAAAGCACGTCGGGGCGTGTAAGCAGAAGTTTCGCAAGTTCTATTCTCATACGCCACCCGCCGGAGAACTCCGCCGTAGGACGATTGAAGTCAGAACGGAGAAAGCCGAGGCCGAGCAATGTCTTCTCCATTTCAGCTTCGCAGTTGTCGCTCTCCTCCATGGCTATGCGCTCGGTGAGGGTAGTCATATCGTCGATAAGGTTCTGATACGACTCGCTCTCATAGTCTGTTCGCTCGGCGAGTTCGGCATTCATGCGGTCGAGGCGCGCATGCATCTCGTCGATATGACCAAACGCCTTCCTTACTTCGTCAATCACGGTTGCAGTGTCGCTCAGCGTCATATGCTGCGGCAGATAGCCAATGGTAGTTCCCTGCGGAATCGATACTGTGCCCGAGGTAGGCTTCTGCAGACCGCAGATAATTTTGAGCATAGTCGATTTTCCAGCACCGTTTTTTCCGGTGAGTGCAATCTTGTCTTTGCGATTGATAACGTATGAAATATTGTCGAACAGCGACTTGGCGCTGAATTCTACCGACAGGTTATTGATTTGGATACTCACTTTTCAGGAATTTTTATCGTTGTACAATTGCCGTGCTTTTTCAAGCTTTTCGGGACTGCCGATGTCAACCCAGTCGTATGCTTCAGGAGGCATGTATCCGAGCAAATCTGTATGCGCGCAGGCGGCAATGTAGAAATCTGTAATTGAAAACTTACTTCCGGCGGGAGCAAACCTCTCGAGAAGAGGGAAAACTGCAGGTGACACTATGTGGACTCCTCCGAAAGCATAACCTTTCAGGCGGCTGACGTCGCACCCGGTCGGGCGAATCTCGCCGGTGGAAACATTCTGCCAACCACACATGCGCATACCGCTGTCAAACAAAAGTTTGCGTGAGGAGTTCCGCTCTGCTACCAAAAGGGTGCCCAAAGCGCCGCTTCCGCAATGGAAATAGGCCATCTGCCTGAGGTCAACATCAGTATAGATGTCGGCATTGTGCAGTATTATTGGCATGTCAGAACCATCGTCGAGAAAGCGCCGGGCGTGCAGCAGGCCGCCGCCGGTATCGAGGAGTGAATCGCGCTCGTCGCTAATGTCGATATGGATGCCGAAGTTGTCGTTGCGTTCAAGATATTCGGCAATCATGTCCGGGTGATGGTGAACGTTTACCACGGCATGGTTTACGCCGGAGGCAATAAGCCGGCGCAAAACATAGCCGAGCATAACAGTGTTGCCAAGCGGCATTAGCGCTTTAGGACAACTGTCAGTCAGCGGACGCAAACGGGTGCCGAGTCCCGCGGCAAATATCATTGCTTTCATTTGCTTGGCATATAACGGTTTATACCCTGTTCACGATGTATTAAATTCACTGCCACTCCAAACTTTTCGTTTAAATGAGCCGCAAGGTGCTCGGCACTGTAAACGCTTCTGTGGCGTCCTCCCGTACATCCGAAGTTCACGCATAACGACGAGAAACCACGCTCGAGATAGCGTTTTACCGAAGCATCGACAAGCGAGTAGACACCTGTCAGGAAATCGTTGATTTCGCCGTTTTCCTCAAGAAATTTTATTACCGGTGCATCAAGACCTGTCAGCATTTTATATTGTTCGTAACGCCCGGGATTATGGACTGCACGACAGTCGAACACAAAACCTCCCCCGTTGCCGCTTTCGTCGGCCGGTATTCCTTTTTTATATGAAAAGCTCGTAACGGTTACGGTAAGAGGCCGCTTTTTGCTGCTGTCTGCTATTGAGGCAAGCAAACCTGAAAGATAAGGATAACGCTCGAAAGGTTCTGCCAGGAGTTCCGAGAGATTAGACAGTGCCATAGGAATGCTTTCGAGGAAATGAGATTTTTTCTGAATAATACCACGAAAACCGTATGCGCCGAGCACCTGCAGAGTTCTGAAAAGCACGAACAGACGGAGCCGGTGGCGTCCGGTTGTGCGGTCGAAAGCTGGCAAGTATACCTCGAGAGCGTCAAAATAATTATCAATCAATTCGTTGCGAAGCTCTGCCGGGATTCTCGCCTTAGCTTGCCAAAGAAGTGAGACAAGATCATAGTAAATCGGGCCGCGGCGACCGCCCTGAAAGTCAATAAGACTCAGATCTCCGTTGTCGGATATGAGAATATTGCGCGACTGATAATCACGTATCAGAAAGCCCCATTCATCCTCCGGAATTGAAATAATATCACCTGCAAGAACTTCATAATCGTCTTCAAGTTTTGCCTCGTTAAACTCTATTCCTGCGGGTTTTAGATAGCAATATTTAAAGTAATTTAAATCCCACATCACGTCGCGTCGGCCAAGACGTTCTACGGGATAACACCGGGTGAAATCAAGATCTCTGGCTCCGGTAATCTGAATGGCCGGCAGCATAGTCACGGCCTTACGCAGAAGCGCTGCTTCCTCTTCGGAATACACTCCGGCGGATCTTCCGTGCTGTATGGCATCGAACAGCGAACGGCTTCCGGCGAATGTCTGGAGATACGCCATGCCGTCATCAGAGACAGCGACAACTTTCGGAACCGGCAGCCCGGCATTACAAAAGTGATCCGAAAGATATACAAATGCCTCATTTTCCTTACGATCCGTACCAATTGTACCTACGAGTTTCATTGAGCCGTCGAGCATGAAATATCTCCGCGAAGACCCCGATTGCGGAATCTCAGAGATAGCCGATGGTTTCTCGCCGGTGTACTTCTCGTATAGTTCAATAATGATGTTTTCTTCCATAATTTGTTTAACTCACTGCAAAATTACGGTAAAAAACTGAGAATCTGAAACGGCTGACACCGCATGGTAAAAAATTTGGTGCGATTTGCATATCCGGGATTTTTTTTGTAATTTTGTTTGCTCAAAAAGCGGAAATGCAACGGTTATTCAACGCATTGCATTCCAGCTTATTGTCCATCTCTTGCGAATAAAGAAAAAAGAAATAACATCAGCGTATGTCAACTGAAAAAGAAAACGAAGAGCAGTATAGCGCGAGTAATATCCAGGTCCTCGAAGGCCTGGAAGCGGTGCGTAAACGCCCTGCAATGTATATCGGCGATATCAGTGTGAAAGGTCTCCATCATCTCGTTTATGAGGTGGTTGACAACTCCATCGATGAGGCTCTCGCCGGCTTTGCCGACCATATCGACGTGACTATCAACGAAGACAATTCCATAACCGTGGTCGACAACGGCCGCGGCATTCCCGTGGACATGCACGAGAAAGAGCACAAAAGCGCCCTCGAAGTTGTGCTTACCGTTCTTCACGCAGGCGGTAAATTCGACAAAGGCTCCTACAAAGTTTCGGGCGGTCTGCACGGCGTGGGCGTTTCCTGCGTAAACGCTCTTTCAACTTATCTCCGCGCCGAAGTTCACCGCAACGGGAAGGCCTACATGCAGGAATATTCATGCGGAAAGCCTATAACGGAACTGAAAATTATAGGCGACAGCACCCATACCGGAACTTCCATCACCTTCAAGCCCGACGCTTCTATTTTTACAGTTACCGAATACGACTACAACACACTCGCCAACCGCCTGCGCGACCTTGCCTATCTTAACTCGGGAATAACCCTGACACTGACTGACAAGCGCACAACTGACGAGAACGGCGAGTCCCGCCACGAGGAGTTCTACTCGCGCGACGGTCTGCGCGAGTTCGTGGAATATATCGACTCAAACAAAGAATCGCTGATCAACGATGTGATTCATCTCAACACCGAGCGCGGCGGCGTGCCTGTTGAGGTCGCGCTCACCTATAATAATACGTACAACGAAAACATCTATTCGTTTGTAAACAACATCAACACTATAGAGGGAGGCACGCACCTTACCGGATTTCGCCGCGGCCTTACATCCACGCTAAAGAAATACGCAGAAGACAACAAACTTCTCGAAAAAGTAAAGATCGACATCGATCCCGCCGACTTCCGCGAAGGTCTGACAGCCGTGATCTCCGTAAAGGTGATGGAGCCTCAGTTCGAGGGTCAGACAAAGACTAAACTCGGCAACAATGAGGTAATCGGAGCCGTGCAGACAGCCGTAAGCGAGGCACTCCGCAATTATCTGGAGGAACATCCCAAGCAGGCGCGCACGATCGTGGACAAAATCATCATTGCGGCACAAGCACGCCATGCGGCCCGCAACGCCCGAGAGAAGATCCAGCGCAAATCGCCGCTCAATGGCGGCGGCCTTCCCGGAAAACTCGCCGACTGCTCGTCGCGCCACGCCGAAGACTGCGAACTCTTCCTCGTCGAGGGTGACTCGGCAGGCGGTACGGCCAAGCAGGGCCGCGACCGCACATTTCAGGCGATTCTCCCGCTCCGAGGCAAAATCCTGAACGTAGAGAAAGCCATGGATCACAAGATTTTCGACAATCAGGAAATCACGAGTCTCTACCGGGCCATGCGTGTGACAATCGGCACCGAGGAAGACCCCAAAGAAGTGAATATCTCGCGTCTCGCATACCATAAGATAATCATCATGACCGATGCCGATGTTGACGGCAGCCATATCGCCACTCTCCTCATGACCTTCTTCTTCCGTCGCATGCGTCCCGTAATAGAGCAGGGTTACCTCTACCTCGCCACTCCCCCGCTCTATAAATGTATCCGCGGCAAAGTCGAGGAATATTGCTGGACCGATCAGCAGGTGCAGCAGTTCATCGACAAATATGGCGACAAGACCCGCGTGCAGCGCTACAAAGGTCTCGGCGAGATGAGTGCTCAGGAACTACGCGACACTACTATGGATCCCGAACAGCGTCTGCTCAAGCGAGTCAACATCAGCGACGCAGCCGAAGCTGACCGCATATTCTCGATGCTCATGGGCGAAGACGTAGGCCCGCGCCGCGACTTCATCGAATCAAACGCCAACTACGCCAATATCGACGCATAAGCCTTTTCCCCGGGCGCGTAAGGCTGACTTTTTGCCCAGCCGTGCGCGCCCGGAACCATATAAGCCGTTCCTGCGTTATATAATCATCATTTCAACATCTTCCAACTATGGGCGCATCATCAAAAAAATCACAGGCTCTTGAGGCTAAAGTCTACGAATTCGTTTCAGAGCAGAAAAACAATACATATAATTATAAGCAGGTCTCTCATGCCATAGGAGCGTCGACCGCAGCGCAACAGCGCGCAGTGGCCATGCAGCTCGTGGAAATGGCTTTCGACGGTGAAATCATTGAGGTGTCGCCCGGAAAATATAAGTCGCCGCAGCGCAGCAACGAAGCGACCGGAACTTTCGTGCGCCGCTCCAACGGAAAGAACTCGGTAATAACAGACTCGGACGGTGAGACGATTTTCGTGGCTGAACGCAACTCAATGCATGCACTGAACGGCGACAAGGTCCGCGTCAGCATTGCCGCACGTCGCCGCGGCGTAGAACCGGAAGCCTGCGTGGTTGAAATCATCGAGAAAAACGACCAGGTATTTATCGGCACTCTTCAGGTCGACAAGAATTTTGCCTATCTCCTCACTGACTCCAAATTTCTCGCGGCAGATATTTTTATACCCAAAGCGAAACTGAAAGGCGGGAAAACAGGCGACAAAGCAATCGTGAGAATAACCGACTGGAAAGAAGACGCTAAGAATCCTCGCGGCGAAGTGATCGACATTCTCGGCAAATCGGGAGAGTCGACAGCCGAGATGCATGCCATATTGGCTGAATTCGGTCTTCCCTACAAATATCCTGCCAACGTTGAGGCGGCAGCCGACAAGATTGATGCCGGAATCACGCCTGAAGTCATCGCCGCCCGGGAGGACATGCGCGACGTGGTGACGTTTACAATCGACCCGAAAGATGCGAAGGATTTCGACGATGCGCTTTCCATACGAACTCTCCCCAACGGCAACTACGAGGTCGGAGTGCATATTGCCGACGTTACCCACTACGTACGTCCGGACACGGTAATTGACCGCGAGGCTGAAAAACGCGCCACTTCGGTGTATCTCGTGGATCGTGTCGTGCCCATGCTTCCGGAACATCTCTGCAACGGCATTTGTTCGCTCCGGCCCGACGAGGAAAAACTCGCCTATTCTGTTATATTCGAAATGGACGCCAATGCGAGAGTGCTGAACCACCGAATCGTCCACACGGTCATCAAGTCGAATTACCGCTTCACCTACGAAGAAGCGCAGGCGATAATCGAAGCTGGTGAAGGTAATTATTCAAAAGAAATACTCACACTCGACGCCCTCGCCAAGATTCTCCGGAAGAACCGCTACGAAAACGGGTCGGTTGACTTCGACCGCGCCGAGGTTAAATTCGACATCGACGAGAAAGGGCATCCGATAGGCGTGTACTTCAAGGAATCGAAAGACGCCAACAAACTTATCGAGGAGTTCATGCTCCTTGCCAACCGCACCGTGGCCACCGCCATCGGAAAGGTGGGCGGCAAGAAAAAGCCGAAAGCATTCGTTTACCGCGTTCACGACCAGCCCGACAGCCAGAAGCTCGCCGACCTCGCCACGATAGCCCGCACGTTCGGCTACAAGATCAAAGCATCAGGTTCACCGAAAGAAATAAACCGCTCGATCAACAAAATGCTCTCGGAGGTAAAGGGGCGCGGAGAAGAAAACTATCTCGCCACTCTCGCAATCCGCTCTATGGCAAAGGCTATTTATACTACCGAAAATATAGGCCACTACGGACTCGGTTTTGACTATTACACCCACTTCACCTCACCTATCCGGCGCTATCCCGATATGCAGGTACACCGTCTGCTCGACAAGTATCTCGCAGGCGGCAGGACTGTAAACCTGCAGAAGCTCGAGGACTCCTGTAAACACGACTCCGACATGGAGCAGCTGGCAGCAAATGCTGAGCGCGC
>UROS01000014.1 GCA_900549445.1 uncultured Porphyromonadaceae bacterium
GGCCGTGGGTGGGACGGGCTTCCGCCGGCTGTTCGTTCACGGCCGGCGCTGCCGACGGGTCGAGGCGATCCTCGAGTGCCCGGGGCTGGATGATGATATTGCCGCTGTTGCCCGCAGTGATATGATCAACTATCGAGGGCTGCGGCTCGACGTCGGCTGCGGCGCTCTGAGGCAGAAGCGCCGCAACAGCTGTCGCTGCGGTCAGTAGAAGTCGGATTTTCTTCATGTGAAAAAAGCAAATTCGACTGCAAAAATACAAAAATATATTCTTGCAGCCGAATTTTTTAGCGTTATTCGCAGAAAGCCTTTATCAGAATGCGTTCACGATACCCATGAACGAGTCTGCGTCGAGGGCTGCGCCGCCGATGAGGCCGCCGTCCACGTCGGGTTTTGCGAAGAGTGCCTTGGCATTGCTCGGCTTGCAGCTGCCGCCGTAAAGAATGGAGGTGTTGTCTGCAACCTCTTTGCCATACTTGTCGGCGATGGTCTTGCGGATGAATGCGTGGATTTCCTGAGCCTGATCGTCGGTAGCGGTCTTGCCGGTGCCGATGGCCCATACGGGCTCGTAGGCGAGGATGAGCTTGCCGAAGTCTTCGGCCGAGAGATCAAAGAGGGCGTCCTCGATCTGCGATTTTACCACGTCGAAGTAAGTTCCGTCCTCACGCTGCTCGAGAACCTCGCCGATGCAGAAGATGGGGGTGAGGTTGTTGTCGAGAGCCAGACGTACTTTCTCTTTCAGGGTCTCGGAAGTCTCACCGTAGTACTGACGGCGCTCCGAGTGGCCGAGAATCACGTATTTTGCTCCGGTCGATGCCACCATGGGAGCCGAAACCTCGCCGGTATAGGCGCCTTTCAGGTGGTCGGCGCAGTTCTCGGCGCCTAAGCCCAGCTTGTTGCTGTCAATTACGTTATTGACTGCATAGAGGTGGGTGAAGGGCACACAGATGATTACGTCGCATTTGGGCTCTGCGTTTTTGAGTGCGTTGTTAACGTCTTCGGCGAGCTTTACGCCTTCGGGCAGCGTGGTATTCATTTTCCAGTTGCCGGCAACAATATTTTTTCTCATTTCAGTAAGGATTGTATTTTTCCGGGGGCAAAATTACAAATAATCATCGGAATAACCGCAACCTTTTTCGTCTAAACTTCTCCGCTCTTTTCCCGTTGCCCGCTTTTCGGAGAATATTTTTGCTTTCCCGTAACTTTTTTCCGCCTCACTGTTGATTCCGTTGTGGAATTTTATTATCTTAGCGAAAACTTTCCGCGCCGAAGGTTTGTTTCTTTTTAAGATTCTCTAATTTTTTAAATATACATACTGTAATGAAAGCATTAAACATCGTTTTGGCTGTTTTGGGCGGTGCCATCGCCGGCGCTGCAGTTGGTCTCCTCTTCGCCCCCGAAAAAGGCGAAAGAACCCGCAAGGATATCGTTGATTATCTCCGTAGCAAAGGCATCAAGCTCCAGAAGAGCAAGATCGAGGAACTTGCCGATGAGATTGCCGACGAACTCGAAGCCAAATAAAAATTACAGATAAACCACTTACTCCGCGGCGTCTCATGCTTCCTGCTGAGGAAGGCGCCGCGGTTTTCTCAAAACCACTCACCACCCGCAAGACTATGAACTGGATTTATGCTTTTTTAGGCGGCGCTATCGTGGGCGCCGGCGTTGCAATTCTTTTCGCTCCTGAAAAAGGAGAAGACCTCCGTGCCCGCATCAAGGAACTCCTCCGCAAGAAGGGCATCATCTGCAGCGACAGCGAAATCGACGCTCTCGTGGAGCAGCTTACTACTGAAATCGACGACTGACCTTGGTTATGTCGGATAAAAACGATAACAAATTCAGCACCCTGTGGGTTGAGTTTCAGGATTTTCTGAAACTCAACCTCGACTATGCCCGGCTTACTGCCGCCGAGAAGCTTACCATGCTCCTCGTGGCGATTTCGCTATGCCTGATTGGGTTCGTGCTGGTATCCCTCATCCTGTTTTTTGCCTCTATGGCCCTGATAGGGATTATCGCACGCTCAACCGGCCTTGTGGGCGCCGAACTCATAATGGGCGGATTCTATGTCCTTATGCTCGTTCTGGTGATAGCTTTCCGCCGCCCCCTGATTGTCAATCCGATTTCGCGTTTCGTGTCTAAACTTTTTCTTTAATCATGGCAAGCAAACGAAAAACATTACCCCACGAAACCGACGGCTGGAAGGGCTACACTCTCGATGAGATCCGCTATCTGCGCGCATATACCGCCGCCCGCATCGAAATCCAGGGTGAAGGACTGAAAAACAATGTCAGGAATCTCAACCCTCTCAGCCGTGGTGACGGCTCGCAGCCAGGAGGACTATTCGGCAGAATTTTCAGCGCCCTCACCTACATCGACATCGCCATCATTGCTTTCAAGGTCGGAAGCAAGGTGCTCCATACGGTAAGGCGGCTTCGCCGCTGAGCCTGATTATTGCTACTGGTCAATGACCGGCTGCGCTTAAGCGTGTCCGGTCATTGACCGCGTATATATAAATAATGTATACATATTATAATATATGAACGATTATATTGAGGTCAGAATCGACATCAACCCTTGTGATGAAATCTCAACCGACATTCTCGCCGCACTTCTCGCCGACGCAGGCTATGAAAGTTTTGTGCCCGATGCCGCAGGAATGACCGCCTACGTGAAAAAAGAAGATTTTTCCCGACAGGCGCTCGACTCCGCCGTTGAGGAAAGCGGTGTTCCTGCCCGGGCCACTGTTGAGATCTCCCATAAGCTCGTGGAGGGAAGAGACTGGAACGAGGAGTGGGAGAAAAACTATTTCCAGCCTATCGTGGTTGGCGACGAATGCGTTATCCACAGCTCATTCCACCGCGACGTACCTGTATGTCGCTACGACATCGTCATCGATCCCAAGATGGCGTTCGGAACAGGCCACCATGCCACTACCTCGCTGATTCTCGCCCGGCTCCTCTCCATCGACCTCGAGGGTCTGAGCACTGTCGACATGGGAACCGGCACCGGAATCCTCGCCATCCTTGCCGCCATGCGCGGCGCGTCGCCCGTGACTGCCGTGGAAATCGACGAATTTGCTTTCTCAAACGCAGTGGAGAATTTCCGCCTCAACAACGTGCCGCAGGTACAGGCCGTTCTCGGCGACGCCTCCGCGCTCCGTGGCATTTCCGGCGTGCAACTCTTCATTGCCAACATAAACCGCAATATCATCACCGCCGACCTCCCGCGCTATGCCGCCACGCTCGCCCCGGGAGCAACCATGCTCCTGAGTGGCTTCTACGAGGCTGACATTCCGGTGGTTCTGGCTGTCGCCGAGCCCCTCGGTCTGCACTACGAGGGCCACACTGTCCGGGATAACTGGACTTGTCTGCGCCTGAAAATGGCCTGATATCCGTATTCCTTCAAAATTTTTTGCCCCGCGAATGAAACTTTCCGGGGCTTTTTGCGTCTAACAGACTGAAATGTCCGACAAAGCACGCCAACAACAGTTCATGGCGCTCGTCGACGCCAACAAGCGTACCATATATAAGGTATGTTACATGTACGCTTCCGGTCCCGAGCACCTCAAAGACCTCTACCAGGAGATTCTCGCTAATCTCTGGCAGGGAATCGACTCATTTCGCGGCGATGCAAAAGTGTCGACATGGATTTACCGCACGGCAATCAACACCTGCGTCACCTACCACCGCAACCACCGCA
Organism: uncultured Porphyromonadaceae bacterium; assembly: GCA_900549445.1. Classification (GTDB taxonomy): domain Bacteria; phylum Bacteroidota; class Bacteroidia; order Bacteroidales; family Muribaculaceae; genus Duncaniella. The sequence continues at coordinate 3,697 of UROS01000014.1, forward strand.
GCCACTCCTCGGAGATGAGTCCCCACGAGGCACTTCCCGACGTGGCCGATGAGGGCGACGGCGGCCACCGCGAACGTCTGCGCGAGATGTACCGACTGATAGGTCAGCTCAACAAAATGGACAAAGCGCTGATTCTGATGTGGCTCGACGAACGCAGCTACGACGAGATCGCCGACGTCACCAGTCTGTCGCGCAACAACGTGGCCACACGTCTGCGGCGAATCAAACTCAAACTTATCGAACAAGGAAAGGAGGAACTATGAATATTGACGAACTTCGGCGCTCATGGAATGCGATCGATGCCGACACCCGGGAAATCGACGCCGCCAACAGCGATTTCCGCCGGAAAATCGAGTCGGGCACCGTGACTTCCGCACGTTCGCGCCTGCTGCGCACCCTGCGCATGCAGCAGGTGCTGATATTGGTCGGCCTATTTGCCATCAGAGTGTTGTGGAACTTCAATCCGCTCCTCACGGGTCTTTGCCTGCTATTCTTTATAATCATGGGTGTGCTCGTGAGCTACGAGTTTTTCCGGCTTCGCTCAATCTCATTTTCGCAGATACCTGTGGCGCAGGCCCGCTGGGAGATCTACGCCATGAAGCGGCGCTATTTCTGGTACCGCGTGGTTGGTATGACTCTCGGTATTCCGCTGGTAGGGTGGATGCTCTGGTTCTTCTACGGAATAGACACCGGAATGTTTATCGGCGGATGCACCGGAGCCGTGATTGGGCTCGCCATCGGAATTTCAATCAACATCAGGCGTGCAAGACTTCTGCGGCAGATGCGCCGCGAAATCGACGAGGAGATGGCCGGTTGATTCTTCCATCTTTCTTATGAAAATACGAACCGGGGCTGCGTGGGATTCCTCCCTCCGCAGCCCCGGATTTCTTTGAGTCAGTCAGGTCGTTTATTTTACGAACTTCATGGTCTTTACGCCGTAGTCGGTGGCCACGCGCGCCACGTAGACGCCTGTCTCCAGACTTTCGAGGCTCAGGCTGAGTTCGCCGTTGCCCTCTGCAGCTGCTACGGAGATGCCTGAAATCGACCATACGCTTACCGAAACTTCGCCCGAGGCTTTTACCGTGAGTGTGTTGCCGTCCCACTCACACTCGGCCTGGCTGTCGGTAACTATATTGCCGATGCCGCTGAAATCCACGAAATTCTCGGCCGTAATCTTCATTGTCGGCACGTATTCTTCCTCATACATGTCGTATTCCGAAATCAAGGTCTCGAGCACCCGGCTGTCGTCACCGTAGGTGTAGTCCCACTTAGTGCCCTCAATATAGGTTTCGCCGTCCATTTCCATGGTCGAAATCTCGCTTATGGGATTGAGATGTGAATCATATTCAACTTCATACGATTCTGTCTGACCGTAGGTCTCGCCCTCCTCTTCCGAAACAGACTCAATCTTTTCGGTAAAGCTTCCGTATGCGTCGGTGTAAAGGAGCGAGTGATTGACGGTGGCTGTGTAGCCTTCGCCCTCCTCCTTGATTGTCGAATTGAAGTTGTCGCCGTCGTAGGTGGCGCTTATGGTTCCGATTTGCTCGTCGAGATACCATATCTCGGCGCTCTTCACCCTGTTGTCGCCTACAAATAGCTCCGTGAAATTATTTGTAAGGAACTGACCGTTGCAGTCGTTCCACTCTATGTTGAGAAATGAGAGCTGATCCACCCACTCAAGCTGCGTGCCGGTGTATTCCAGCTCGCTGAGATACCATTCGAACGGAGCGCTCGCGCCGTCCTCATACATGAGTTTCACTCTCGAGGTCGGGTCGTAAATGCCCTGGAAGTAAACCTGGATTTCATAGTCGGTCACGTTGTTGTCGGCGTTGCGGGTCACCTTGAAGTGATTGCTGGAACCGATCACCCATTCGTCGTTGTAGTAGCGATAAATATCGTTGGCGGTGGCGAACGTGTGAACAATCGGGTCGTTGAATTCCTTCACGGTTTTTCCGCTCGGAGTCCAGGTGGCGCCTTCGTCGTCGCTCGTGTCCTCGGCTTTGAGAGTGGTGTTGCCATACTTGTCGTACTCGTACTTTATGCGCGAGATTTCGCCTTCATATTCCTCCGCCTCGCTGGCGATTGTGCCGTCGGGGTTGTAGGTGTAGGTGTAAGTGCCGCCGTCAACCCACTCGCCGTCCATGTATGCGCTGATATTTTCCTTGAGGGGGAGGGGTACCTTGTTTTCCTCTGCCCTCGAAGCCGCCCGCCGGGCTTTGCGGACGCCGAATTTTGCCGGAGCCGCTTTCTCGGTTTTCATCACGAATTTGGACTGGAGAGCTTTCTGTCTGATGGGGGCGGCTTCCGCCACTGCGGCAGTCGATACAACTGCTGCCGCCAAAACTAAAGAAGTAAAAATTTTCATAGGCATAATATGATGTTTGTGTTACTTTTCTCTGAAAAATTACGCATAATTTTTTCAGATTCTAAAATAATTTAACATTTCGCATTGCAAATAAAAAAGTGGTAAAAAAAGCGGCGGCCGCTCGGACTGAGCGGCCGCCGTTTGTCGCGGAATCTGCTTCTTGTCAGAGAATCGAAGCGATGTTGTATTTTGCGAACTCGAGATCCTTTGCGGCCTTGGCGGCGAGGGTGTTGTCGAGTTTGATGGCCTGACGGAGGTTGGAGGTGAGCATGTTCTCGTTGCCGGTGCGGGCGCCGAGGATAGCTGTCAGGTAGTAGGTGGTGGCATCGGGAGTGGCAATGGCGGCGAGAGTCGACTTGGCCTTGCCGTAATCCTTGTTGAGGATCTGGGCGAGAGCGGCGTTGTTGCTCTTCGACGAGCCGAACGATTTCACTGCTGCGTTGAGGTCGCCCTGACGGAGATAGTAAACGCCGAGAGCGTCGCCGAGCTCCTCAAGACCGGCTGCCTTGCCGAATGCTGCGTTGGCTGCGCGGTAATCGTCGTTGACAAGGGCGATGAGACCCTGGTTCATCTGCGATTCAGGTGCGGAGGGCTCCAGACGGGCAGCTTTCTTGAACGATGCCATGGCTGCATCGTAGTCTTTCTGCTGATACTGCACTTTGCCGAGGTTGTTGAAGCCGCGGAAGTCGTTGGGGTGCAGGCGGGTGGCTGCGGTGTAGATGGCTTTCTTGCGGTTGAGGTCGTTGGTGAGGGTAGCGGCGTAGAGAAGTTCGTCAGCGCTCAGCGATGCGGGATCGCTGTCAACGAGACGGTTGATTTCCTCGTCGCTCTTGCCGATTACGTTCACGCTTGCAGTGATGCGCGAGTAGCGGAGCTGCGGAAGGATTTCGTCGGCAAGCTGGTCGAACACGCTCGAGAGGTTGCGGATTTCGCGTTCGCGTTCCTCGGGGTCTTTATACATGGAGAGCACGCTGAGGATAAGATCTTTGTCCTGGATATTGCTTGCTGCAACCAGTTTCTGGAAGCCTTCCCAGTCCTCGGGAGTGAACTGAGCGGTGAGTTCGCCGAATTCAGTCACTTTGTCTTTCTTGAGCTGGTTCTTGAGATAGCTCTGGGTGTTTGTTTCGCGGTTCTCGGCCAGACGTGTGTTGAAGTCGAGCGCGCCTTCGGGCGATGCATACGACTGGATGTTGATTTCCTCGATCACACGTGAGGTGTCGCCGGCTGCGAGCTTGATGTCGCGGTTCAGACGGAGCACCTCGTCGCTGCGGAGCTCGCTCTCGCGGAGATTGGCCTGATTGATGAGGAAGTGGATGTCGGCCTGATATTTCTCGTTGATGATGCGCTGGAACTTGTCGGGGGCGGTGGCGGGAGAAACGGTGCCGGCGTCGGCGAGTGCCGAGGTAGCCACAACGCCGTCGGCTACTTTCACGCGGGGAAGTGCGTATTTCTTGCTGCCCTGCTCAACCAGGAAGTCGAGGTAGAGTTCCGATTTCATCATCTCGGGTTTGTAGACGTAGTTTACGGGGATCGTAACCATGCCGCCGCGTTCGAAAGAAACCACGGGATTGTTGCCGCGCACTTTCTCGCCCTGGAAAGTCATGGGAGCCGAAGCCTCTTCGGTGCCGTCAAAAACGAGGTAGGGAGTTACGGTTACAGAGGCGTTCTTTACGAAGAATTTCGAAGGAATGTTGGCCGATACGGTTGCGGGTACGTTCGGTCCTACCACTTCGAGCGGATTCGGATTGACGCTGAAATAATCGGCCGCAAAAGGATTCATCTTTTTGCCGCATCCTGTCAGCACGAGTGCCGAGGCCATCAGGAGCGTGTAGCTTAACTTGCAGTTCATAAAGCTTGATTATGTAATAATGATGTTTTGGTTGCAGTTGAAACCGCGGGCGCTGAACCCGCATCTGCAAAGATACGAAGAATAACCCGTTTCCGGCATACTTTTAACATCTTTTCTAAAACAGCAGTTCCGACGGCAAAAAGGTGCGACAGCGCCGCCCAAAATGCCGCGCTGCCGCACCGGAATATAAAGAGAATATACTTGGCTTACTTCACAATTACCTTGCGGACTGAGCCGTCTTTCATCTTCACGATGTTGATGCCGATCCACGGAGTTTCAGACTTCACGCCCTGAAGATTGTAGTATACCTCGGGCTCCGCATTGCCGTCGGTGCCGTCGGTAATGCTGTCAATGGCAGAGGAGCCGCCTTCATTGTAGTAAAGTTTTTCCGCTTCGTTGTAGAGAACTTTCGGAGCGCCGAACACCGGATAGGGGTCAACGCCGATTTTCTGACCGAATGCGTCGCCGAGTTTGTAGGCAATCTCTCCGCTCTTCATCTGCTGTTCGGTCACTACTGTGTAGTCCTGCGTCCCGGCATAGTCCTTGATTGCGAAGGCGTTTTTGGTGTTGTCCTTAGCGCCTGACATACCTGAAATCGCGGCTGCATTGGCGTTATCTTCGATTTCACCGACGTTGAACACGTTGGTGATGTGGTCGCGGCCGTTCATGTAACCTCCCAGAATGCCTGCGTGATAGCCGGAGGAACTGATCTGTCCTGCGTTGTAGCAGTTGGAGATACTCGTGTTAGCCTGATATGTTCTGCCTGCGATGCCGCCTACGAAATTGTCGGAGCCGCTTACTGAAGCGTAGTTCGCGCAGGTGTCGACGCTTGCATAATCGTTGAGGTAGCCAGCGATACCACCCACGTAGCCGGTGCCTTTCACGGAGCCATAGACAGTTATTCCGGTGATTTTAGCAGGTGCAGCCGCAGTGCCGCGGACAGCTCCGAAGAGTCCGGCATTATTTGAGGAGACGTTTACGTACAGACCGCTTACCTTGTGACCGCAACCGTTGAAGGTGCCTGCGAAGTTTTTCGAAGAAGTGCCGACAGGAGTCCACAGATAGTCGCCGAGGTCGATGTCGGAGTCAAGACGGGCGTTTGATGCCGTGTTTCCTTCGTTGACGTATGCTGCATACCAGGCAAGTTCCTCGGGGGATTCAATTATGTAGAAGCCTGCGCCGTTCTGCACGGGTTCCTTCGTTGTAGTGCCGTCCCAAGCACCGGGAGCCTCTACCATGGCGATATCGAATTTCTGTAGATCGGCGGTAGCGTCCTCAGTGATTTCGTAATCGTGGCGGAAGCACCGGTAGCCTGCTTTCGAGGCTACGACGGTGTATGTTCCGTAAGTGCCGGTGTATAATCCGTCGCTGCCGGGCTGAAGAGGGTTACCCCTATATAAAAGTTCGATGTCAGCCCCCTCGGTGTCGCAGACAAGTTCGATATTGAAATTGCGCACGGCAGTAAGGGGAATGCTGACGGCGGGAATGGCGCTGAAGTAGGTTTTGTGAGCCACTGCCGTGAAGTTGGCGTTTCGTCCGGTCTCGGGATTGATGAGACGGTGGTTGCCTATGGGATCACCGTAACCGTTTACCTGGATTACGCCTTCGGTAAGGTCGAAAGTTGGCTGAGCAGTCACGTCGAGGTCGGCGGGAACGGTTACTTTCACAGCCTGTGCAGATGCAGCGGAGCCAAAGGTATACTGGTTCTTGCCGAGTACGAGCGAAGTTCCGTTGGGGATGCCGTTGTAGGTGACGTAAGCCGACATGTTGTAAATTCCTGCGAGCTTGTTGGCGGGATGGCGGAGACCCGAATACTGGATTTTTATCTCGTCACCGGGTTGGAAAATCCTGCTGCCCGGACGTGTCTCATTGCTGATTTCGCGTGAGCAGGTCTTGGCTGTCAACACCTGATATGTCGATTTACCTGCGGCGTCGGTAAGGCGCACGATCTGGCGTCCCTCTTTCAGGAGTACGGTGTAGGTGCCGTCGCCGTTGTCAGTGGCGCCCTCGCTGCCGAAGCCGCTGTAGGATGCAGCATGCTCGCCTATGGTGGGATAGGCGATGCTGATGTCGGCCACTCCCTCCGCCGTGAAGGTGTAGGGGTAACCCTCTTCGGTGTCGAGATAGTAAAAGACGTCGTGTTCGGCGTCGACATATTTGCCCGCATCCTTCATGGTGTCGAGATTGTATTTCTCGTTGATTGTCATTTCAGGCTTTGCCGCTGACTCTCCCTGACCTACGGTAATCACGTAGGCGGCGGTGTTTTCAGGCCATATCGCACCCCAGAATTCGCCTCCGAGGTATTCGTTCTTCTTTCCGTCGGAAGTGAAGTAGTTGAGGTTGATGGCATCGTAGGTGACGAGGACGATTGCCGTTCCGTTGCCCACGGCCGTGATGTCGGCCCACGCCGACCCCGGTTTCTGGCTGACGTTGATTACTCCCGTACTCGGTTTGCCGTCGAGACCCACAACCGTATAGTGGAAGTCAGGCTCGATGAAATAATTGTTGGTGGAATTGTCGGTGAGTTCCCAGGTGCGCATGGCGTGGGCCTTGAAAACATCACCCACGTTCATGTCCTTATAGCCGCGCTCGTTCACGTTCACGAAAATGTCGCCGGTCTCGTAGCCCTGATTTGAATTCACGTCGTGATTTACCGTTTTAGGGTTGCGGGCGGCATACATTTCGGAGGTGAAGGTAAGATCCGGTTGTTTCGCGGGGTCGGAGCTTACGGTGAAGTATCCTCCGTGGGAGAGTCCGCCCTCTTTCCAGGTACGGTAATTGTAGACCGAATTCTCCGGGAGACGGTAGGTAATGACCTTGCTGCCGTTTTTCGTTTCGGTTGCCGAAGGCTCGGCAATAATGAAGTCGACGTAGTGGGCTTTCTTTGTACCGAGCTGTATTTCAGCGTCTTCGGGAATGGTGACCGTTACTTCTGCAGCCTTTACCATCGCGCCCGACACAGTTGCGTTATAGGTCAGTGTGCCCCCTTTTGTCATTGTCAGATAACCCTCGTCGGAATGCTCTTTGCTCGGAATGAATTCAGCATAATAGCTGCAGCCGTTTAAAGCGAGGAAAGTATTGCGCCCGGCTGTCACGCTGTTGCCGGGAGTCTGGACAACCTTTTCGCCGTCGCGGGTGGTGACCTCAACTCTGAACGTGTAGTCGCCGTCGGCTACCGACCAGGTGGTGTTGTCAGCGTTGCGGTTTGTGCAGTAGGCGGTGCAGGTGAGCACGCTGAACTGTGTGTTGGAGCCGTTTATCTCAATGTCGATGTTTCCGTTCACGGTAGTTCCGTCGGTACCGTATGCGGTCAGTGTATAGCTGCCGTCGGAGGCATTGAATGTATAGGCTCTGCTTTGTGGCGAGCCTGTCTCGATATTATCGCCTGAACTTTTCGAAGTCAGCGTCATAGTGGGTGACACCGCGTTCATCGTTACCTTTACTTCCGTAGCCAAGGCCGTGGAGAAGGCTGCCAAAGTAAGGAACGTTGTTAGAATAGTTTTGGTTTTCATTGTTATGTGATTGGTTTATTATTGTCGGGAAGGTCTGTTATTGTTCTCTAAGAATGAATTTGCGTCCGTTGCGGATGTAAATCTGTCCGGGCTGCGGATTGGTCACGCGGATGCCCTGCAGGTTGTAGATGGGGCCGTCCTCTTCCTGGCTGTCGGCTATGATGTCGCCGATGCCCGACTCGTCGGGGTTGAGGGCGAGGAAATGCCCCGGGTTGATGTACGTTCCGAACTTACCGAGCAGCTTCCCTTCGGGGTTCCACTGGTAGAGTGTGCCGCCTTCGGCGAAACCGGCCGCGTCGGTGCCGTAAATGTAACCGGTATAGGGATTCACGTAGATTCCGTAAGGACTGTCCATTTTTTTGATGTCGGCGAGCAGAGTGCCGGGCAGAGTGTTTTCGTAAACGCCGGATTTGCCTCCGGTTTCCATCACGTCAGCCGGGTCGATCGTCACGTAGTTGAATGCGTAATCGCCTGTTATATAGGAGTATCGTGAGCCTATGGCATAGAAATTGCCCTGCAGGTCTGCGGTGCTGTAGGTCGCGGCATAGTCGAGTTTCACGAAGCATTCCTCGTCGGGTTTCCCGTCTAAAACCGCCTGGCAGTCCATGATGATTGTGGCGGCGGAGACCTCGTAGTAGTCGCCGGGTGAGTTGATGCAGAGATACTGTCCGCTCTGCGACATCTTGCCGTAGAGATTGATCTGGCCGGTGTCGACCGTGCGTTTCACCTTGAGGGTAGCGGCGTCGATTACCGTCACCGTCTGCTCGTAGTCGTGGTTTTCCTGAAAGGCGTAGCCGCCCGAGTTCGCCACGAAAAGACAGCCCTTGTAGAGGGCGATACCCTCCGGCTCGTAGCCCACCTCCACGGCATCAGCCACCTTGTAGTCGCTTACATCGATTTTAGCCACGAATCCTTTCTCGAATTCGCGCATGCCCTTCTTAGTCATGCACTCGTGGCCGTAGGAGGTGACATACACGTAATTGCCGTCCGACGCCAGCTTGCGGTTGTTGGGAACGTCCTCCGTTGCGGCCACTGCCTTCCCTGTCGGGTCGATGAACTGCACTATGTTCGACCAGTTCACCGCTATGGCTATCAGATTGTCGTTGACGCGGATGATGTCGTTGGGAGTGTCGCCGAGTTTGGCTTTGTTGACGTCGCGAAACCATTGGTTGCTGACTATTTTCCCGTCCTCGAAATAGGTTATCTTGCCGTTGTCGGCCTGCCATGTGCCTTCGTTGAGCACGATGATTTTTTCTTTCGCAGCTGCGGTCACCGCCAGAGCCAGTACCCACAGAACAGTAAATGTCCGTTTAAGCATATTCTTTATTTTTTTGATTTGTTTCCAATTGTATACGACAGCGTGAACCGGAAACTGCGTCCCGGCATCGGGTAGCGCGGTATGTGTTCATACTGAACGTCGAACAGGTCATTCACCTCCATCGAGGCGGTAAACCGTTTCCATGAGCCGGTGACCTTGACATCGACGTTGTTGTAGGGTTTGAGCACGTCCTCCGGGTCGGCGTACGACCACATGCGCTCCCCGACGTGCAGTTCCGACACCGTCAGCGAAAGTGTGCGCCACGACACTATCCCCGTCAATCCGCACGAAAATTTCGGCGAGTAGCAGATAGGCTTGTCGTAGCTCTCTTTCTCCGGGTCGGTGCGGTTCACGTCGTGTTGCAGCGTGAACGACGTCAGCAGTGAGAATGTCCAGTCGCCTGTCATATACTGCCCCTGTACCGTGGCGTTGAGACCCCGGCAGTAGGTCTTGCCGTAGTTCATCATAGTCCACGTGTAGGTGCCTTTGAGCGGCAGACACACTATCCGGTTCTCTATATGGTTTATGTAGGCGTCGGCCTGCACCGTGGCGAGCCAGTGGCGCGACATGTAGTTGTACTCCGCTCCGATGTTCCATTGCTTCGTATTCTCGGGCTTGAGATTGCGGTTGCCCGACTGCGTGTAATACAGGTCGTTGAGTGTGGGAACACGGAATATGTCCTTGTACCACGCCCGCAGGGTCAGGCGGCGCCAGGTGTAGCCCAGCGACACAGCCGGCGTGAATTTATGCAGCGGGTCGGCGGCTCCCGTTTTCAGCCGGGTGTGATCCCTGTAGTGCTGAAACAGCACCGACGACGCCAGGCGGAAGCCCCGCCAATCCATCTGCAGCGCTCCTACGGCTTTCTGGTCGAGGCGGCGCACCGGACTGAACCGCTTTAGGTCGGCGTCGAGCCACGACATGCGCGCATCGTAGCTCACGTTGACATACGCCCACGGAAACAGTCGCGCCGTATAGGCCGCCGAGGCGTAGGCATCGTTCTGATAATAGTGATTGTCGACCTTCGCTGTATTCTGGTTCTCAGGATAATCGGTTTTGTATCTGAGATACTCGTGGGCGTATTTCATGTTGAATTTCACGGAGTGCCTGCTGCCGAAACGGTGCTGCCACGATGCCTGCGCGAAAAAATCGGTGTCCCATTCGCGTCCTATGTTGGTGTACTTGTCCGACAGGCGCCTCACTATGCCTCCCGGACAGCCGCGCTCCGACACGTAGCAATACACGTGCGACGCGAATCCGCCCTTGAACAGAGCACCTTCTATCCTGAAATACTCTATGTCCGAGTTCTTGCGGCGTCCCACTGTATCCTCGTATTCCGACCTGTATCTGAACGGATAGTCACCCTTTGAGTTGAGATATTCTCCGTCGATAAACGCACTCCACCCGTTACGGCTCAGCTGCGCGTTCACCCTTCCGCGGTAGGAGTGGAACGACCCCGCTCCCGCAAGCACCGTCAGCGAGTCGCTCGTCGGGCGCCGCGTCTGCATGTAGACCGTCGCGCCAGAGGCATATTCCGATGCCGACTGACACGTTTCCAGTTTGTTGGCGTTGTAGAGCGAAACGGATTCGAGGGTAGAGAGCGAGAATTTGCCCAGGTCGACCGTTCCGTTCTGCGCGTTGGTGATCCGGATGCCGTCAATGTACACCCCTACGTGCTGGGAGCCGAGCGACCTGACGTTTATGGTCTTGAGGCCGCCCAGCCCTCCGTAATCCTTTATCTGCACTCCCGCAAAATACTTAAGGGCATCGGCTATCGACGTTGACGAGAGCGACTGGAGTTTCTGACCCGACAGGGTCTGCACCGTTGCAAGCGGCTTCCGCACCGCCGTAACCTCCACACCCTTCAGCACGAGGGTAGAGTCTTCAGGTTCGGGTTCCGCCGCCCGGGCGCTCGGCGCCCAGCCGATAACTGCCATGAGGAGCAGCAGCACCGTCCGGCAACAGGGAATATGTAGAAATATCTTTGGCATAAACAGGAAGTTTTTCATTGCGCTCGCTCGAGCCGTTCATCTGAAAAAAGAAATCCCGGTGCGAAAACTACGCATCGGGGTCTACAGGCTGCATTACAAAATTCCCTTCCATTGGCTCTGCCAATGGTTGAATGTAAAGTCAGATGCTTTTCCGTGATCCCGCGGGCGCAAACACATTATATATAATAAGCGGGTCTTCTGACTTATCCCGGTTTCTTTTGAGCCTTCCCGGCCTTCCCGGCCAGTGGCTGATTGTAAAAGAAACCTTTTGCGGGGGGAATTACAGCAGCGGGTACTGTCACGGATTCTCACCGTGTTCCTATGGCAACTCTTCGCCAACGCTTATTTCCGATTGCAAATTTAAGAAAAAATTTCCGATTCCCGGCATTTCCCTTCCGGAACCCGCGGCTCTTTCATTTAAAACCTTTGGCAGGCTTATTATTATACTGATATAACTGGCTGAGTATCAATGTACGGACGTGATTCTTCACGTCCACGGTGAATAAACATTTTTACAGAAAAAACGAATGCATTCACACGTGTTTTCTCGGTGGACGTGAAGAATCACGTCCGTACGATACGCTGGCTATCAGCGCGTTGTTTAACGGGTATATTACCTCCGGATTCATTAGATACGCTATCCGTGGTTTTAAATGAAGGAGCCGTGTCCGGAACCGGTGCAAAAAAATGGGCGGACAGTTACGGCAACTGTCCGCCCGGTCAAAATCAACGTCAAAACTATTGTTATTCAGCGCCGTATTTTGTTCGTGTCTTTAAAATCTGGTATGTTTTGTCGCAGTCCTGCTCTAAGAGCGGCTGCAGTATGGCCGCCATGCGGGGGTCGGTCATCCTGAGGTCGGCATAGCGGTCTTCACCGTTTATGTAATCTGAAAGCGAGCCGTCGGGAGCCGCCGAATCGAGTGTGAGCGGGTTCTCCCTCCGCGGGTCGTATCGGTAGATAGGCCAGTAACCGCTCGCAACCGCCTTGCGCTCTTCCAGTATGGAATGGCCCAGTCCGAGCCTGATGCCGTGGTTTATGCACGGGCAGTAGGCTATTACTATAGCCGGCCCGGGGTAGTTCTCGGCCTCCGTCAGCGCGTCGATGGCCTGCTGGAAGTTCGCACCGAGTGCTATTGAAGCCACGTAGATGTTGCCGTAGGTCATCATCATCCGCGCCAGATCTTTCTTGGCGTTAGGCTTGCCGTCGGGCGAGTATTTCGCCACCGCGCTGCGCGGAGTCGCCTTCGAGGTCTGGCCGCCGGTGTTGGAATAGCATTCGGTATCCATCACCAGAATCTTTATGGGTTCGCCCGACGCCAGTACATGGTCGAGTCCCGCAAATCCTATGTCGTATGCCCAGCCGTCGCCGCCTATGGCCCAGACCGAGCGGTAAGCGAGCATGTCGGCCATCCCCAGCAGGTTGGCAAAACGTCTGTCGGTGTTCTTTACAGGGGTCAGCATCTCCACGAGCATCCTGCCCGTGCGCTCCGACTCCACGGGGTCATCCTTGGCGTTGAGCCATGCCTCGAGCGGATATTTCAGATACTCGGCCACCGCAGGGTCGTCGATAAGTTCTTTTACCCGCAGCGCCGCGAGAGCACGCCGGTGGCGCGTGGCCACAAGCATACCGAATCCGTATTCGCCGTTATCCTCGAAGAGCGAGTTGCCCCATGCCGGTCCCCGTCCGTCGGGGGTGGTGCAGTAGGGGTTTGAAGGATAATCCGCTCCCCACACCGAGCTGCAGCCCGTGGCGTTGGCTATGAGCAGATGTTTGCCGAAAAGCTGCGTGAGCAGTTTCACGTAGGGAGTCTCGCCGCAGCCTGCGCATGCGCCTGAGAACTGCAGGCACGGCGTCTGAAGCTGTGAGCCGTTTACCGTGAAGGGCGACACGAGATTGTCTTTGCAGCTCACGTTTTTCTGCGCCCATTCCAGAAGCGGAACCTGCACCGGAAGCTCCTCGGCTATAGGCTTCATGCTCAGCGCATGCCCCGGACAGGTGAGCACGCAGCTCGCGCACCCCATGCAGTCTTCCGTAAAGTTCTGTATGCGGAACTGGTAGCCCTTGAGCTCGGGTGCTCCGGTGGCGTCTTTCGTCACGAAGCCTTCCGGAGCGGCAGCCTTCTCCTCGGGCGTGAGTACGAAGGGGCGGATGGCGGCGTGGGGGCATACGAGCGAACACTCCGTACATTCCACGCATTTGTCGGGATTCCAGTGAGGAACCATCAGCGCTATGCGCCGCTTTTCGTAGGCGGTGGTGCCCATCGGCATCGTACCGTCGGGCGGTATCACGGAAACCGGTACGGAGTCGCCGAGACGTTCCATACACGGTCGGTGGATATCGCGGATAAAGGTGGGAAGGGCATCTATGGCTGCCTGATCAGCCGGCTCATCACTGGCCGTGAGCCATGAATCGGGATATTTCACCTCCCGCAGCGCGCCTGCGGCCATGTCGACCGCTTTGAGATTCTTGTCGACAACGGCGCCCCCTTCGTGGGCGTAGGTCTTGCGTATCTGCTCTTTGAGGTCGTTCAGCGCATTTTCGAAAGGCACTGTTCCGGAGAGATAGAGGAATACGGTTTCCATCGGCATGTTGATTCTCACGCCGAGTCCCACACTGCGCGCTATGCCGTCGGCGTCGATGTTGTAGAACCGGAGTTTCTTCTCCGCTATCTGGCGCCGCATTCGCGCGGGCAGTTTCGTTTCCATTTCGGCATCTGTCCACGGCGAGTTAAGAACGAAAACTCCGCCCTCCCTGGCGTTGTCGAGCATGCGGAAACGGTCAACGTAGGTCGGCTTGTGGCAACCTACGTAGTCGGCGTACTCTATACTGTAGGCGGAGGTGATGGGTTTCCGGCCGATGCGGAGTTCCGATACCGTGTAGCCGCCCGATTTCTTTGCCGAGTAGCTGAAATATGCCTGAGCGTAGAGATCGCTGCCGTTTCCGATGATGGCGGCCACCTGCTTGGTGCCTCCCACCGTTCCGTCGGCGCCTATTCCGTAAAATACGCTCTGGTAGGTGTCTTTGTCGATGTATGTGTGGAAATCTTTGGGGCAGTTGAGCGACAGATGCGTCACGTCGTCGTCGATACCCACTGTAAACACTTGCTTTGCATCGGGTTTCGCCGCCTCGTCGAGCACCGCCTTGACCATGGCGGGGTCGAAGTTCTTGCTCGAGAGTCCGAAGCGGCCGCCGATTACCCTGATGTCGCGCCCCGATGTGTGGATGGCGGTGATCACGTCCTGGCAGAGCGGTTCGTGCTGCGCCCCGAATTCCTTGGTGCGGTCGAGAACCGCCACCGTCTTAACGGTCTGAGGAAGCGCCTTGATGAATTCGTCGGCCGGGAACGGGCGGTAAAGCCTGATTTTCACTACCCCCGTCTTCCCGCCTTCGGTTTCGTTGATGTATCGCACCTCTTCTTCCGCCACGGCGGCTCCGGAACCCATTATCACCAGAACCTGCTCGGCGTCGGGAGCGCCAGCGTAGTCCACGAGGTGGTACTGGCGTCCGGTTACCGAGGCTACTTTGTCCATAGCCTCCTGCACTACGGCCGGGAAAGCGTCGTAATATCTGTTGCGTGCCTCGGTGTTCTGGAAATATATGTCGGAGTTCTGCGCCGATCCTCTCAGCCGCGGGTGCTCAGGGTTCATCCCCTTTCTGCGGAAAGCTTCCACTTTCTCCATGTTTACGAGCGGACGCATTGTTTCATAATCGATTACGTCGATGGTGTCCAGTTCGCCAGATGTTCGCCAGCCGTCGAAGAAATGAAGTACCGGAAGCGAACCCTCTATGGCGGCGAGGTGAGCCACGAGCGCCAGATCCATGGTCTCCTGCACACTTGCCGACACGAGCATCGTGAAACCGGTGGCACGGCACGCCATCACGTCCTGATGGTCGCCGAAAATCGACAGCGCGTGTGTGGCGAGCGAGCGGCATCCTACATGAAACACTCCCGGAAGCAGCTCGCCTGCTATCTTATACATGTTGGGAATCATGAGCATGAGTCCCTGCGACGCCGTAAACGTCGTAGCCAGAGCCCCCGCGGCGAGTGCCCCGTGAACGGCTCCGGCGGCGCCCAGCTCACTTTCCATCTCCTTGATTTCGAGTGGCTGTCCGAAGATGTTTTTTCTCCCCGCCAGCGCCCATTTCTGCGCTGTTTCGCCCATCGAGGCTATAGGGGTGATGGGGTAGATGGTGGCGACCTCGCTGAGTGCGAACGCCACGTGGGCAGCCGCCGTGCATCCGTCGATTATCTGTTTCTGTGCCATTGATTCTTATGAAGAAATATTCCGAAATGCGGTTAACTATCCGGTAAACAGTGCTTTGTCGCAGGGGCGTGATTCATCACGTCCGCCGCGGAAAATCAAATTTCAGTATATTTTCAAAGGAATGGCGGCGGGGCCGGTTGCCCCTCCGTCATTCCGTTTTCACGTTAGGTTCATAGACCTGCCTGGAGGCAGAGGTCGGTAATCCATATCCAGAGCGGGAGAGTTCCGATAAACAGGATTACGGAAAGAGTCAGCGATGAGGTACCCGTCGCTACATATACGTCGTTTTCATCAGCGATGATGATGCCGGAGAATGCCGGGGGAAGTGCGCAGGCTACAACGAGCATCTTAAGGTTCTCGGGTTCCATGTGGAAGAGAAGACCGAGGAACAGCACGAATGCGGGCATTACGAACATCTTCAGAATCGAACCGAGCACAACCTGGAAGTTGATGTTGACCTTGATTGCCGAGAGAGTGATACCGGCGGAGAACACGGCCATGGAGGCGTTGGCGCCCTTGATCAGGTCGAACGAAGGATTCAGATAGTCAGGCCACGGAATTCCGACCACAACCCAGATTACGGCCAGGATAGGCGCCCATGCCACCGGCTGTTCCAGTGCATGGATTACGGGTTTCCAGGCGCTCTCTTTTTTGGCAGTGCCGGGGTTCTGTTTTTCGAGCGAGGCGTTCATCAGCGAAAGTCCTACTGGGATACCGATGGCGTTGACGACGATACCTACGATGGCAACCACGAGAGCCACGGCCGGTGTAGTGCCGAAGATAGGCTCCAGCACGGCGAAACCGAGGAAGCCGATGGTGGGAGAACCGCTGATAAGTGCCGATACCGCTGCGTCGGCGCCTGTATTGCTCTTGAACATGCGGAATACGAAATAGACAAGCATGAAGATCACCATGATGCCTACGGTAGAGATGATTGTCAGTTTGATGTCGCTTACGAGCATCTCGCGTGTGGCGTCGACAATCGATACGAAAAGGGCTGCCGGTAATGCATAGTCAAGCACGACCTTGTTGAATTTCTTGGCATCGTCGCCGCTGAAAATCCCCTTCTTTCCCGAAATATACCCGGCGAGCATGACCACGATAATCGGGACGATGGCGTACAGAATAATGTGTTCCATAAATAGCTGAGTTAGTTGTTAATAATAGACGCCGGCAGGGGTGTGGCGCCCTGCCGGCGTCCCTTTTGTGTGATTTTTCTGTCAGACTGTGATCTGCTGCAGCGTTGCAGGATTGAGGTAGCCGATGTGTCCGCTCTCCTTGCCTGAGTCAGCGGCGAGCTGAACGTCGATTATGGTCGGTTTTTTCGATGCTATCGCAGCCGTCAGCGCGGCTTTGAGTTCATCGGGCGTCTTCACGTAGTAGCTGTCGCCGCCGAATGCCTCGCCGAGTTTGTCGTAGCGGGCGTTGATGTCGAGGGTGGTCGGCGCGGGGTCGGTGGTCTTGTCCATCGGGTCTCCGATGCCGTTGTAGATACCTCCGTTGTTGAAGATTACAACCGTTACGGGCAGCTTGAAGCGGCAGATGGTCTCGAAGTCCATGCCCGAGAAACCGAACGCCGAGTCTCCTTCAATCGCTACCACCGACTTGCCGGTGGCTACGGCGGCTCCGACAGCGGAGCCCATGCCCATGCCCATGATGGCCCAGGTGGCGCAGTCAACGCGGTGGCGCGGAAGTTTCATCGAGATGGCGTCGCGGGTGTCGTCGAGCGTGTTGGCGCCTTCGTTTACCAGAATCACGTCGGGGTTCGACTCGATTATCGGTTTGATTATGCCGAGAGCCGTCCAGTGGCCCATCGGCATCTCGTCTTTCGCAGCTTCGAGGCGCGCGGCGAATTTGGCGTCCTTAGCCTTGGTTTCGGCCTGCAGCGAGGGTACCCAGGTGGGATCGGTCGACATCTTCTTGCCTTCGAGAGCGGCGAGAATGGCGTCGAGCGAGAGTCCTAAGTCGCCTACTACGGGCGCTGCGGTCGGGCGGTTGGTGTCCATCTCCTCGGGGTCGACATCGAGGTGGATGAATTTTCCTTCGGGATTCCACTTGCCGTGGCCGAATCCCAGCAGCCAGTTGAGGCGGGCGCCGATCATCATCACAACGTCGGATTCCTTCATGATGGTGGAGCGGCACGACAGGGCGCTCAGCGGGCCGTCGTCGGGCATCAGACCCTTGGCCATCGACATCGGGAAGTATGGGATGTTGTATTTTTCTATGAGGGTCTTGATCTTGTCGTCGATCTGCGCGTAGGCCGCGCCCTTGCCGAGCAGTATGGCGGGGCGTTTGGCCGAAGTGAGAAGTTCCACGGCACGGTCTACGGCTTCTTTCGAAGGCGCTGTCGGGGTGTAGGGGTCGACCATCTGGAAGAGCAGTTTGTCGGCATCGGCCTTGTCCATGATTTCACCTAAGGCGGGTTCGGTCATGTCGATGTAAACGCCGCCCGGACGGCCTGAGATGGCGGCGCGGTAGGCGCGGCTCACTGCCATGGGAATATCCTTGGCCGTGTAGCAGCGGAAAGCCGCCTTAACGAGCGGCTTGGCCGTGTTGAACTGGTCGAGGGCCTCGTAGGTACCCATGTTCATGTCGACCATGCGGGGGTTCGACGAACCGGAAATCTGAATCATCGGATAGCAGTTTACGGTGGCGTTGGCGTTGGCTGTCAGTCCGTTGAGAAAGCCTAACGACGATACTGTCATCAGCACGCCGGGTTTCTTCGTGAGATAACCCTCGGTGGCGGCTGCCATGCCTGCCTGCTGTTCGTGGCGGAAGCCTATGAAGCGGATGCCTTCGCCCTGAACCATGTAGGCCGCCTCGGTGATAGGAATTCCTACCAGTCCGTAAACATTCTTTATGCCTACATTCTTTAGAGCCTGGGCAAGGATATACATACCTGTCACCTGCTCCGGAAAATGGGGAGCGGCGGGAGTTGCGGGTGTTGTAGCGGGTGTTGTTGCCATAATAGTTCTGAGTGTTTTTGTTGATTCTGAATAATATCGGGAAATAAAAAACTTGTGGAGCGACTCCCTTGGAGTCGGATTGACCTCCGGGGCAGTTACATCCACAAGTCGGATCATGTTTCTGAACTATAGACTACGTTTTAACTTGCAGGATTGTGATTTCAATGGCTGGATTGTATTTCTTGATTCGTGGTGGTAACTGTAAACCTTAATTCATTCGGGTTGTATGTTGCCGCCCCAGCCTTGTCAAAGACAATAATGAAAATTGAAACGTAAATCTTGAAAATCAGGAAATCACGACCTTATTCTGAACCGTTGCCTCACTTGGCTGCGGGTTTGGGCATGGGAGCGGTGGTGCCGTTCTTTGCGAACTCTGCTATCTGGTCGGGGGTGTAGCCGATGGCCTTGAGCACTTCCTCGGTGTTTTCGCCCAGACCCGGGCAAGGACCGTAGGTAGGCTGATAGTTCGAGATGGTGAAAGGAACGCCGACGGTTACGAATTCACCGATCTTGCCGCCCTGGTTGATCTTCACGAGAGTGTTGCCGTCGTAGAGGCTCTGGTCGTCCATAATCTCCTTGGTGGAAAGCACGGGAGCCACGGGCACACCTGCCTTCGAGAGGATAGCGGTGACTTCGAATTTATCCTTGTCGATACACCACTTCTGGATGCGGGCCCAGATTTCCTGTTTGTGCTTGTCGCGGGCGTCGGCGGTGTTGAAGTCGGGGTTGGTGAGCCAGTCCTCGAAGCCGAAGGCCGCGCATGCGAGCTTGAAATCTTTTGCTCCGCGCTGGAGAATTACGTAAGCGTAGGCGTTGGGGTCGGTTTCCCAGCCTTTGCACTTGTATGTCCAGCCTAGTACGCCGGAACCTTCCTGGTTGCCCGAACGGGGAACGTAGTCGGGGAATTTCTCGTTGGGATACTGCGGGAACTGGGTAAGATAGCCGATCTTGTCGAGAGTAAGCTGGTCGCGGGTCTTGATACGGCAGAGGTTGAGGCAGGCGTTGTGCATCGACTGATAAACGAAGCTGCCTTCGCCGGTCTTTTCACGCTGCATAAGGGCTGCGAGAATACCGATTGTACAGTGCATGCCGGTGTTGGAGTCGCCGAGCGCCGCGCCGCTCTGGGTAGGAACATTGTCGGGGCCTTCCCACCAGCCTGTGGTGGATGCGGCTCCCGCTGTAACCTGTGCTACAGGTTCGTAAGCCTTAAGGTTGGCGTACTGAGAGGTTACGGGGAAGCCCTTGATGGTTGCGTAAACGCAACGGGGGTTGATTTTATGAACCACTTCCCAGCTGAAGCCGAGTTTGTCCATGGCTCCCGGGTGGAGGTTTTCAATAAACACGTCGGCACCCTCGATCAGTTTGGTAAGGATGGCCTTCCCGTCGGGGGTTGCGGCATCGAGTGTGAGCGATTTCTTGTCGCTGTTGAGCTGCAGGAAGTAGTAGCTGGGCTCTCCCTCCATGAACTGAAGTTCGTTACGGGTGGCGTCGCCCGAGCCGGGGCGTTCGATTTTTATAACTTCGGCGCCGAGCCACGCAAGCAGCTGGGTACAGGAAGGTCCGGACTGAACGTTGGTGAAGTCAACCACTTTAATTCCTTGTAAAGGTGCAGTGTTCATAATTTTCAGTAGTTTTTTATGTTAAGTTTGATATAATCTCTTGTCGGGGCTGTCTCTCATTCTTTGCCCTTCACTTTATAAAACAAGGCGAAGCCGAAAAAGTTGAACCGCCCCCGAAAAATAGTCTGTTTATAAATCTGCTGTCAGAAACATCTCAAAACTCACGATTTGAATATGCGAAGGTCAACATGAAATACATATAAAAGAGCACACACGATGAGACATACTAATATACCGATTATTAGCCCTTTGTGTGTCAGATATCCTGTCCTTTTGCCTAACAGAAGCAAAAAAATGCCAAAGAGGCAAAAGAACACATACGAGAACCAAAAGAGACTGGCAGGTGGAGATAATGAGAAATATTCAGAAACAATCATGCATCCAATCAATGCCCAGTTAACACCGTCATTTTTCATAACCGATATTATTAGATTCGTATTATGTATTCGCCCATCGATTAAGGAAATATAAGCAAATGCACCCTATGATAAGGGCAACTATCAACACGATTATTCTGTTGCGCGTAAGATGACCTGCCCTTTTGCCTATCAGGAGAAGAAAAACACCCATGAGGCAAAAGAATACATACGACAACCAATTGAGATTGAAAGGAGGCCATATCATGAAATAATCGGATACAAACAACCCGCTTATCCAAACCCAGGTAATAAAATCATTCTTCATAACCGTTTGCTATTAGATTTTTATTTAGTTTGGTCCAAATGGGTTTGGGTTAGGTTTTGGCACAATTGTCGACACTGAGTCAATAAGATTCCCTTCTGAAATGCTAACATGCGTCGCCCTACATTCGTAATATTGATAAAGTTGTACTGCCAATTTCACTAAGGAATATCCATTCATAGCTAAAGCGAACTCAGGAGTAACTTCAAGTTCGAATGCATCTATGACAATCTCTGTTAATACATGACCTAAGATACAACTGCCCATTCCTTCCAGAAATTTTTTTCGCAGTATCCGCCAATGCTCTTATCTTCTATTCTCAATATAGGTGGTTGAACGCCGTCTATGCCCACTGCGGCATCAATCATTATGTCCTGAATGATTTTTGGACGTCTGGAACAGTACGACATCAATATTACAGGTTTATTGACGCTGTCAGTATTTTCTCCATAGGTGCTTCCAAATTCATATAGTTTCAGAACATCGTTAGGAGACGTAGTGCATGAAAGGTATTCAATGCATTGGTCCTCTACATCATCATATTCCTCCTCGTTGTATCGTGCGGAGAGTTCCTGTTGGCATGGGATAAGATCTTCAGGATGGTCTAATAAATATTGAATCTGCTCACTTTCTGACATTCGAAGCAAATAATCAATAATCGGTCCTCCCACTACTCTGCTACCGGAGGCAGTCTGAGATTCCATAGCGGCCCGGCGAGATTCGTAAATTTGAATTACTTCTTCATCAGTATAGCTTTCTGTTGTTTTGTCCGCTACTGCGGATTTTGGAACATCGCTTTCCGATGTACATGCCGGGATAGAAACTGACAGGGCGGCTAAAACAACACCACAAAAAATTAAATGTTTTAAATCCATAGTGTAATTATTTTAATTATTTTCATTGAAAACATGTAAAT
>UROS01000015.1 GCA_900549445.1 uncultured Porphyromonadaceae bacterium
GATGACCATGCTGCGGGAGTCGACCAGCTCGCGGGGGAGCAGGTTGTGGCAGTGGGGACACATTACATTGAACGCCTCGGCGCCGCAGGAGCATTTAGCGGATTTGGGCACCCGGTCGAAAAGCCGGGCAAGCATAGAGCTCTGCTTAACGGCAGGAAGCTCCATGTGGGGCGACTTCCAGTGGGCGGTCAGCTCCTCGTCGAGTTCGGGAGAGTGGGCACGTTTGTTGGAGCAGCGGAAGAGCACTTCACCGCGGCTGAACCGTTTGAAACAGTAGGGACAGGCTATGGAACTCATTTTATCTTATGTGATTCGGGGGTTATTGACAGAAGCGGGGCACAGGAGCGGTCGGCGGCAATCAGACGGAAGTAGACGGGAGTGCTCTTGTCGCGCCTCGAGTAGGAGAAATCAAAATCGGTGTCGGAACCGGGCCGGAGGTCGGAGGGGCTGATGGTGAGCACGGGGCGGGTGTTGACGAGGTCGACCGGCACGGAACCCTCGCGCACAAGCAGCGCCAGCGCACACGGCAGGGCGGAATCGGCGCGGAGCGTGAGCGAGAAATCACTCCCTCCTACGAGTCCGAAGAACTTGGCTTTGCTCTTTACATCTTCAAAATGGACCTTGGTGGCGGTGAGCGACAGGGTTTTCTCTACGGGGGAACTGAGCAGCGGGCCTTCGGGCGATTCGACAATCGATCTCACCGCTACGCTGACTGACGGTGTCCCGGCGGGGAAGTCTATGCGCAGTCTCGACGGTGACGACGAGGGGATGTCGCGGCTGACGGTACGGCCGGCGCCGATCTGCCATTCCACGCGCACGGCGGGGGTGGTGCCCCACTTCCAGCTGACATTGACGAAGTTATCGTTCTTGTCTATCGCTACCCCTTCCGGTTCCCTGACCGACACAGCCTTTACCTGCTGACCGGCCACACCCATGCTGCCGACCACTGTCACGGGCAGATAGAAGCGCACGCCGCAGAAGTCCTTGCGCAGCTCCACCATATTGCCGGAGAAGCTTACGGTGCGGGCGCGCAGGCGGTCTACGGCGAAAGTCTCGCCGAGGGTCTCGCGGAAAGGCGAGTCGGCCACATAGATGGCGAACGCCCCCTTTGCGGGCGGGTTCCACGACAGACGCACGCGGTCGCCGAGGTCGGCGATGTCGAGTTTCACGGGGCGCGGAGGCGCCGTGGGCGACAGCGTGGTCTCCACACCCTGCGACTCCACGGTCTTGCCGCTGATGTCGCGGTAAAGTGTTACGAACTTATAGCGGTAAGGACGGTCGGGAGTGAGTCCGGTGTCTATGTATACGCTTCCGCTGACGGTCTTCACCAGCGAACCGTCGCGGTAAAGATTGACGCCGACAGCGTTTTTGGGCAGACTGAAGCTGAACTTTATCTGATTCTGCTCAACGGCGGCGGCCACGTCGGAGAGCGAAATATCGTCGGCCACCATGACCGGCTGCGACGTGACGGCACCTTTGGGAGAGGCGGCGGAGTCATAAACGGCAAACACGCCGTAGAAGCAGCTTGCGCCCGCGGGCAGACGGGAATCATCGATGCTGTTTCCGGCGGTCTCGCCTACGGCTGTTCCGTCGGAAACCGACGACGGCCGGGAGCCTTCTTTCCTTACGACCTTATATTTTATATATGTATAGCTGCGCGCGGGCCAGCTTATGGTTGCGGAGCGGCCGCGCACCGATGCGGTGACCGACGCCGGGGGGGCGAGGGGTGTCTTGCGGATGCCGTCGAGCGCCTCGGGGCAGTCGGCAGCCTCGGCGAGCACCTTTGCGTAAGCATCCACACGCATGTTTGGGTCGGAAGCGGAAGCCGCCTCGCCCAGAAGCTGACGGGCTTTCGCTACGGCCGATTCAGCACGGCTCACGAGGGGCTGGCACTCGGGCGTGAGAGGGATGGATTTCGATTTGGCGAGAGCGGCGAAGTATTTGCGCTGCTCCACGAGAGTCTTCAGCTCCTGAATTGCGGATGAGGCGGTGCGGCGGGCATCGGCTATGCGCTTCTCCACCTGCGCGATAGGCTTGTAGCCGCGCCACTGGCGCGACGCGAGCGAGATGTAGCGCTCAGCCTCGCTGATGTTGCCGAACGAGAGCGAGCGCTCGGCGTTTTCCACGTTTTTCATGGCCTCTGGCATCTCGCCGATGGGGAAACCGCACTTTTCGCAGCGGAGTTCCTTGTCGTTGTCGCTGATCCGTCCGCATCCGGGACACTCGACCGCAAAGGGCATGCCGCACGAGGTGCAGAGCTTGTTGCCTGCGGGGTTCACGGCTCCGCAGAAGCGGCATACGCGGGTGTTGGTATTGCCCTTGAGCACGTTCAGCCTGTTGGCCGCGGCCTCGGTCATTATGAAGGATTCGGCGCGTTCAATGGAGATGCCTTTCCGCGTGCATGCTTCGAGAAGAGCCTCATACTGGGTCGGGGCTATCACGGTGGCGGCAGCGGCGATGTTCTTTATAAGCTCACGGATGGGGCCGAACACGCTGTTGGCGAGCGCCTTGTCGTAGCTGGCGCGGTTTGCGGGAGTGAGGAGCTGCGTGCGCGCCTGCCCCACGAGCTGGTTTATGAGCGTGCGCTCGTCGAGTGAGCCGGAGCTCTGCGCCGAGGCGTAGAGACGGTCGCACACCGCTTTGATCCGCTCGGGTTTCTCGCTCTGCGACACTCCGAGAAAGTCGTAAAGGTCACGTTTGCCGGCTTTTTCGAGGTAACCGGCAATGGTTTTCATCACACTGGGATCGGTTTCGCGTACCGAATTGTCCTCCTTGAAATTCGTGGTGGATTTGCCTTTGACGGTGGCGCCGAGGAGCTTGAGAATCTCCTGTTCGGTCATACCGGGGTTCTCTTTGGCGAGGCGCTTGAGCTGCGCCTCCTCGATTTCGCCGTAGACCACGTAAATGCCTGCGTTCTGGCGCAGGCGCTCAACGGCCTCTTCGCGCTGGCGGCGCGCGAGTTCAGCGTAGGCCGCCGCATGCTCGGCTATGAGCCGCGGGTTGCGGGCTATGGTTTCCTTGATATTCTTGAAATGCTGCCACCGCTCGGTGGCCGACGCACGTTTTGTGCGGAGTTTGTTGAGCTGCTCGATTTTTTTGTCGAGGGCGGCAAGCACCTGCGCCTCAGGCATAGGAGGAGTCAGCTCAAGATCCTGAAATATGTTGAAAGAGTCCACTGGTATATAAGGGGTTGTCTAAACAGCTCCTAATCGGAATATTGTAGGGGCGCTATACTTAGCGCCCGCTGAGTCAGGGCATTTTCTTTCAGCTTCATATTGTTCCGGACGGGATACGTTTTGATTCTGCGGGTGCTAGATATAGCGCCTCTACTGATTTACAACACTTTAGCAGTGCCATATTTGCCTTTTGTTACTTGTAATTCCGATTTTTCGATGTTTAGAGGTTGTCTAATAACATAGCGTATTTCCCCCGCCGGAAAGCGGAGGAAATACGGAAAGGGTTGTATTGGGAAATCAGTTGCGCAGGGTCATGGTGTTGACCTGGGTCTTGGCCTCGTCGACCATCTGCTCGGTCATGACGTTCTGGAGCTGCACTTCCATGTGGACGGTGCGGCCACCGGTCTCGTCCTTGGCGTCGATCGACATGAAACCTTCGGCGCTGATCTTGATGATGATGGAGATGGGAGCGCCGGCGGGCAGTCCGGAGGGAAGCGGCTCGAGCATGCCGTTGACGAGGGGAGTGTTGTCTTCGTCGGGCACGATGTTGTCGGGACCCTGATCCTGCTTGTAGTCATTCTCAAAAAGCTCGATATGAACCTGAGTCTGGTTGGGCGACACTGTGTAGGCGTTGATTACCTTATCCAGCGGAATCGTTGACTGCTTGAAGATTACGTTGTAGACGTGGGTGATTTCGGGGTGATTGTCTTCGGCGAAACGGATGCCGTAGCTCTTCGACACGACGTTGCGGATTTCGAGGGGTGCGGGGGCGCCTGCGCCCGGGCCGAGGCCGAAGCCGTGGCCTCCTTTAGCTTTCTCTTTTTCGGGGTCGAGGCCTTTCTTCTCGCACTCTTTCATGAATTCGTTCCACTCGGCGATGTTCGCGCCGAAAATAGCGGCACCCTTGGCCACCGATTCATCGGGTTCGTGGACTTCGATGGGGGTGTCGGGGAATTCCCGAGCGAGGCGCTCCTTGATCTGGGGCATCTTAGTGGAACCACCCACGAGGAGGATTTTGTCGATTTTGGTGACGCCTTTCTTCGCGGCGTCGGCAATAGTCTCGCGGGTCTTGTCGACGGTGCTCTGGAGCAGGCCGGCGGTGAGGGTGTCGAACTGCTCGCGGGTGAGTTCGATGCGCTCGCCTTCAAAGCGGATAGCCACCGATTCGCGCTGCGAGAGCTGCTTCTTTGCGGTCTCCGACTTGAGTTCGAGGTCGCCGAGCATCACGGGATCTTCGAGAATCGAGTCGGCGTTGCCGCCGGTTGCGGAGCAGTACTGGTCGACGATGTAGTTGGTGATGATTTCGTCCCAGTCCTTGCCGCCGAGGTGGTGGTCACCGCCGGTGGCGGCCACGTCGATTACACCGGGCTTCACGGAGATGATGGTCACGTCGAACGTACCGCCGCCGAGGTCATAGACCATCACGGTCTGCTCGCCCTCGGCCTTGAGGCCGTAGGAAATGGCGGCGGCAGTGGGCTCCTGAAGGATTGCGAGCACGTTGAGACCGGCAATCTCGCCTGCTTTCTTCGTTGCCTCCTTGGCGTCGAGACCGAAGTAGGCGGGGCAGGTGATGACCACATCTTTCACCTCTTCCTTGAGGGTGAGCGATGCGTCGGCCGCAAGTTTTTTCAGGATGAGAGCCGACACGGTCTCAGGCTGATATTCCTGGCCGTTGGCGCTGAAGGTGAAGTCGCGGCTTCCCATCTGGCGTTTAACGGCGGAGCACACGAGCTCGGGGTCGGAGGCGAGAGCCTCTTTGGCCACCTGGCCTACCGAAAAGTTATCGGCGGTCTCGAAGAACACCACCGAGGGGGTGACAGGCGAGTTCTCCTGGTTAGCAACGGTTACGGGTTTGCCATACTCGTCTAAGTATGCGATGCACGAATAGGTCGTGCCGAGGTCGATACCGAAAATTTTTCCCATGTTGTATTTATGTGTTTAAGATTGATCATGCGGGTTTATATTTTGAAATCACCACCATTTCGGGGCGTACGATGGAGCCGTTCCAGCGGTAGCCCTGACGGACGCGGGCGATGATGCGCTTGTCGTCGGCCTCCACGGAGGTCGGTTCGGTGCGGACTGCGCGCTGCGTGCGGGGGTCGAACACCTCGGTGGGGTCGGTATAGAGCTCCACGCCGTTGTTTTCGAGGATATCCTCGAGGTCGAGCGGGAGATTGTTGATGAACTTGCGCATTTTGTCGGGATCCGACTCGGTGGGGTTGTTTTCGAGGCGGGTAATGAAGGTGTTGGTGTCGTCGAGCAGGCTTATGGCGGCTGTGACGAACGGCTTCATTATCTTTGCGTAAAGGTCGTTTTTATAGGTGGCGAGTTCGGCATACATCTTGTCGAACAGTTCGTCTTTGTGCTTGTCGTAGGCTATGCGGTCGTCGAATTTGGCGTTGAGAGCCTCGAGCATCCGCACTATTTCCGAAAGGTCGGCTGAGGCGGGAGCGGGAGCGGGTTCATCCGGTGTGTCGGACCGGTCCGACAGATCTGACTGGTCTGACCCGTCAGGATCCGGCGAAGAGAAAAGAGGAGCCGGCTCCTCCTCGTGAGGCTGCGGCACCTCGGTTTCGTCCTGAGGGATTTCGGGCTCCGGCGAAGGCGCGGGCGCAGGTTCGGGCTGACCTTCCGGCGTGAAGTCGGGAGTCTCGAATCTGAAGTCTGAAGTGTTGTCTGCAATCATGGTGGTCAGATTATCTGGACCCGGTGTGTGTTCACTGTGTTATGAATAATTGAATGAAGAGCAGAGGTTTTGCCCGGGTCGCGTCAACATCGCCTGTACTCTCTATCGCGGGGGTGCAGAGAAGTGACATTCGGGGTGTGTGTTCCGGCAATCCCATCTGCGTTGCAAAGATAGCGTTTTTTAAATCGAATTGTAGTTAATTATTGTTAATTGCAGTACACGATGACAATCTGCCTGCCGTGTTAAGTTAATTTACAATAAACAAAGTAGTCTGCCTCACACGAAAAAAATGTAACTTTGCAACCGGAAACCGGCCGGCAGCATGACCTCCGGTTACCGCATATTCAGAATTCAACTTAAAACAATATTGCATCATGGCTAAAAAAGCTTTGTTAATGATTCTCGACGGTTGGGGCATCGGCAACCACACCAAGAGCGACGTGATTTACTCAACCCCCACCCCCTACTGGGACTATCTTCTTAAAACGTATCCCCACTCCGAGCTTCAGGCCTCGGGCGAGAACGTGGGTCTGCCCGACGGCCAGATGGGCAACAGCGAGGTGGGTCACCTCAACATCGGCGCCGGACGGGTGGTTTATCAGGATCTCGTGAAAATCAACAAGGCAATCCGCGAAAACACCATTCAGGAAAATCCTGAAATCGTGTCGGCATTCTCCTACGCCCGCGACAACGGCAAAGCCATCCATTTCATGGGTCTGACCTCCAACGGCGGCGTGCACTCCTCGCTCGACCACCTCTTCGCGCTCTGCGACATCGCCAAGTCCTACGGCCTTGAGAAAGTATACATCCACTGCTTCATGGACGGCCGCGACACCGACCCGCGCAGCGGCAAGGGCTTCATCGAGCAGGTGCAGAACCACTGCGCCGGAAGCACCGGCGTGATCGCCTCGATCATCGGCCGCTACTACGCCATGGACCGCGACAAGCGCTGGGAGCGCGTGAAAGTGGCCTACGACCTTCTCGTCAATGGCGAGGGCGAGCAGGCCACCGACATGGTGAACGCAATGCAGGAGTCGTATGACAACGACGTGACCGACGAGTTCGTAAAACCCATCAACAACGCCACCGTCGACGGCACAATCAAGGAAGGCGACGCCGTGATCTTCTTCAACTACCGCAACGACCGCGCCAAAGAGCTTACCATAGCCCTGACCCAGCACGACATTCCCGAAGCCGGCATGAAGACCATCCCCGGCCTGCAGTACTACTGCATGACTCCCTACGACGCTTCGTTTACCGGCGTGCATATCCTCTTCCCGAAAGAAAACGTGGAGAACACCCTCGGCGAATACCTCTCCGGACTCAGCAAGAAGCAGCTCCACATAGCCGAGACCGAGAAATACGCCCACGTCACCTTCTTCTTCAACGGCGGCCGCGAAGCCCCCTACGAAGGCGAGGAGCGCATACTCGTGGCTTCGCCCAAGGTAGCCACCTACGACCTCAAGCCCGAAATGAGCGCATTTGAGGTGAAAGACAAGCTCGTGGAGGCCATCGAAAGCGAGAAATTCGACTTTATCGTGGTCAACTACGCCAACGGCGACATGGTGGGACACACCGGCGTATATGAGGCCATCGAAAAGGCCGTCAAGGCTGTGGACGAATGCGTGAAAGACACCGTGGAGGCCGCCAAGAAGTCGGGTTATGAGGTGATCATCATCGCCGACCACGGCAATGCCGACAATGCCATCAACCCCGACGGCACCCCCAACACCGCCCACTCGCTCAACCCGGTGCCCTGCGTCTACGTGACCGACCGCAAGGACGCCACGGTAGCCGACGGACGTCTCGCCGACGTGGCTCCCACTATCCTGAAGATAATGGGTCTGCCCCAGCCCAAGGAAATGACCGGCAAAGCCCTCATCGGCTGATGCAGGCTCTTTGCCCGGATAAAAAACCGGCGCCCCGACAGGGACGCCGGTTTTTTGCTGATTCAGCTAACTTAGTCCCGGTAGCTAAGTTAGCTATCATAGCCCCGGTTGGTCAAAATTTCCACAAAATAGTATCATTATGCCTCATTTAGTAATTTTTTATTGCCAAAATAGCTTTTATTTCTATTTTTGGCAGTAACTTTGCACCCGATTTATTGTCCGCCCCCGTCAGCGGCGGCTGTACCGTTCCAATTCATCAGTTCATACCCTTGCAACCGGGTTCTCTTTCACAATTATTCCGATTATTCACAAAAAGGTAAAATAGATAAAGACAAGACAAATGAGAATCAAAGCGTTAACTAACACAGCCGCTATCATGGCATGTGTGGCCGCAGCCCTTTCCTCCTGCTCTTCCAATCAGGGTCAGCAGCAGGCTCCGGCACCGGAAATCGCCACTATGACCGTAAGCGAAGCCGACACCCGTGTCGACAACACTTATCCCGCAACGATCAAAGGAAAAACCGACATCGACATCCGTCCGCAGGTGACGGGATTCATCACTAAAGTCTGCGTCGACGAGGGTCAGCAGGTCCGCAAGGGACAGGTGCTCTTCATACTCGACCAGGTGCAGTTCAAGGCTGCGGTAGACCAGGCCGCCGCTTCTGTCAACGTCGCCCAGACAGCCGTTTCAACCGCAAAAATGACCGCCGACAACAAGAAAGCGCTTTTCGACAAAAACATCATAAGCGAATACGAGTGGCAGATGGCCGACAATTCGCTCAAGCAGGCCCAGGCCCAGCTCGCCCAGGCTCAGGCTGCCCTCGTGACAGCAAAGAAGAATCTCGCCTACACCACCGTGACCGCTCCGTCGGACGGTGTGATCGGCTCGATTCCCAACCGTGAAGGCTCCCTCGCATCTCCCTCGAGCGCACAGCCCCTCACCACCGTCAGCGACAACTCGCAGGTCTATGCCTACTTCTCGCTCACCGAACGCGACATCCTCAATCTCGTGGGCAACGGCGAACGCACCCTCAATGCAGCCATCGCTTCGATGCCCGACGTTGAACTCCGCATGGCCGACGGTTCGCTCTACAGCCAGACAGGCAAGGTGGCTACCGTAAGCGGTATCATCGGCGAGGGCACCGGCGCCTCCAACGTCCGCGCTCTCTTCAGCAACCCCAGCGGTGTGCTCCGCAGCGGTTCCACCGGCACCGTTGTCATCCCCACCGTCAGCAAAAACGTCATCACGATCCCCCAGAAGGCCACCTATGAGCTCCAGGACCGCCGCTACGTCTACGTGGTCAACGACTCCAACAAAGTAGCCTCGACCTACGTGACCGTAGAGGATATGAACGACGGCGCCAACTTCATAGTCACCTCCGGCCTCAAGCCCGGCGACCGAATTGCCGTTGAAGGCGTCGGCACCACCGTGAAAGAAGGCATCGTCATCCGGCCGAAAGAGGTGGCTGCTGAAGCTCCCGCCCAGGCTGCCGCCACCGACTCCGTTGCCGCCTCCAAATAATCAGAACCATCATTTCACAGTATAAACACTAATGAAACTCGATACATTCATTAACCGCCCGGTGCTGTCGACGGTAATCTCGATCTTCATCGTGCTGCTGGGTATCATCGGCCTTGTGTCGCTGCCCGTCCAGCAGTTCCCCGACATCGCACCGCCTACCATTTCGGTTACGACAACATATACCGGAGCCAACGCACAGGCCGTGCTCAACTCCGTGATCGCCCCCCTCGAGGAGCAGATAAACGGTGCCCAGGAGATGCAGTACATGACCTCTACCGCCACCAACACCGGCTCCGCCACAATCAACGTATACTTCAAGCAGGGCTATGACCCCGACATGGCCGCCGTCGACGTGCAGAACCGCGTGGCAAAGGCTCAGGGTATGCTTCCCGCCGAGGTTACCCGCGTGGGCGTCATCACCCAGAAGCGCCAGACCTCAATGCTCCTCTGCGTCGCCCTCTATTCTCCCGACGACCGCTACAACGAGGAGTTCATCGAGAACTACATGAAGATCAACATCGTGCCTGAAATCCAGCGTATCTCCGGTGTGGGCGACGCAATGGTGATGGGCGCCGACTACTCCATGCGTATCTGGCTCAAACCCGACGTGATGGCGCAGTACAAGCTCATGCCCTCCGACATCTCAGCAGCACTCGCCGAGCAGAACATCGAAGCTGCGCCCGGCGCCTTCGGCGAGCAGGGCGACCAGACCTTCCAGTACATCATGAAATACAAGGGCCGTCTCGTCACCCCCGAGGAGTTCGAGAACATCGTGGTGCGCGCCAACGCCAACGGCGACGTGCTCTACCTCAAGGACGTGGCTGAGGTCGAACTCGGCCGCGTAACCTACGGTTTCCACAACAAGATGAACGGCCACACCGCAACATCGGCCATCATCTTCCAGACCCCGGGCTCGAACGCTACCGAAATCATCAACAACATCCTCGCCTTCCTCGACAAGGCCAAGACCGAGATGCCCGAAGGCCTCGCCATCGAGGTGCCCCTCAACAACAACGAGTTCCTCAACGCTTCTATCCATGAGGTAATCAAGACCCTCATCGAGGCGTTCATCCTCGTGTTTATCGTGGTTTACCTCTTCCTGCAGGACTTCCGCTCCACCCTCATCCCCGCAATCGCCATCCCCGTGGCCCTTATCGGCACATTCTTCATAATGAACCTGATCGGCTTCTCGGTCAACCTCATCACTCTCTCGGCACTCGTGCTTGCGATCGCGATTGTGGTCGACGACGCCATTGTGGTGGTCGAGGCGGTACATGCCAAGCTCGACGCCGGGTACCACAGCGCCCGCCGCGCCTCGATCGACGCCATGAACGAAATTGCCGGCGCGCTCGTGTCGATTACCCTCGTCATGATGCTCGTGTTCATCCCCGTGTCGTTCATGCCCGGCACCAGCGGCGTATTCTACCGCCAGTTCGGTCTTACAATGGCAATCGCCATCTTCTTCTCGGCTATCAACGCTCTTACCCTCTCGCCCGCACTCTGCGCCGTGTTCCTCAAACCTCACGGCGACAAGTCTACCCTCAAGGAGCGCATGAAGCAGTCTTACTCCGCCACCGGAGCATCCATGAAAGCCCGCTACAAGAAAGCTTTCGGTTTCCGCATTCCCCCGGCAATCACTCTGCTTCTGCTCATAGCCACAATCACGTTCATGGTGCTCGGATGGTACGACTTTGAAAACGTGCTCTACAGCTCCATCGCCTGCGTGGTTGCGCTGCTTGCCCTCATAGGCATCTTCCGCCCCGAATTCCACGAGGCGTTCGAGAAAACCTACGAGGCTCTGCTCGGCGACTACAAGAAGTTCTGTACATTCTTCATGCATGTCAAGACCCTCGCTCTCGGCGTTGTGGCCGCTGCCATAGTAATCCTCATCTGGCTCATGTCGACCACTCCTACCGGCATCGTGCCCAACGAGGATACAGGTACGGTGTTCGCCGTAGTCGACATGCCTCCGGCAACCTCCCAGGAGCGCACCGGCGAAGTGCTTCAGCAGCTCGACGGCATAATCGGTCAGATTCCCGCCGTGCAGTCGCGCACAATGATCGACGGCTACAGCTTCGTGGCCGGTCAGGGCGCAACCTACGGTACATTCATCATCAAGCTGAAGAACTGGAGCGAGCGCTCGAAAGAGGAAAGCTCCGACAATATCATCAAGCAGCTCTACGGAATGGCCTCGCAGCAGATCAAAGACGGCCGCGTGATGTTCTTCGCGCCTCCTATGATCACCGGTTTCTCCGTAACCAACGGTTTCAACATCGAGATGCAGGACAAGACGGGCGGCGACATCAACAAGTTCTACTCCGTAGTAATGGGATTCCTCGGCGCGCTCAACCAGCAGCCTGAAATCCAGATGGCTTACACCACGTTTAACCCCTCGTTCCCGCAGTATATGGTCGACATCGACGCCGCCAAAGCCAAGCAGGCCGGCATCTCGCCCCAGACCATCCTCTCCACCCTCCAGGGTTACTACGGCGGTATGTACGTGTCGAACTTCAACCGCTTCGGCAAGCTCTACCGCGTGATGATGCAGGCCGAACCCTCGGCCCGCGTGTCGCCCGAGACGCTCAACTCAATCAAAATCCGCAACGGCAACGAGATGGCCTCACTCGCCAACTTCGTTTCCCTGCGCCGCGTCTACGGCCCCGACCTTCTCAACCGTTTCAACATGTTCCAGTCAATCTCCGTTACCGGTCAGCCTAATCCCGGCTACTCGTCGGGCGACGCTATCGCCGCCGTCAACCGCGTGGCCGCCGAAATGCTCCCGCAGGGCTACGGTTTCGAGTTCTCCGGCATGAGCCGCGAGGAGCAGAACTCCTCCGCAGCCTCCACGGCGGTTATCTTCGGACTCTGTCTGCTGTTCGTATATCTGCTCCTCTCCGCGCAGTACGAGAGCTACGTCCTCCCCTGGGCGGTTATCCTCTCGATTCCGTTCGGCCTTATGGGCACATTCATCTTCGCCCGCATCTTCGGTATCAGCAACAACGTATACCTCCAGATCGCGCTCATCATGCTTATCGGCCTTCTCGCCAAGAACGCCATCCTCATCGTTGAGTTCGCGGTTGACCGCCGCCGCACAGGCATGTCGATCATCAACGCCGCAATCGACGGCGCCGCAGCCCGTCTGCGACCGATTCTCATGACCTCACTGGCGCTCATTATCGGTCTTCTCCCGCTTATGCTCGCAACCGGCGTAGGCGCCAACGGCTACAACGCACTCGGTGCCGGCTCTGTCGGCGGCATGCTCATAGGCATGATTCTCCAGCTACTTGTGGTGCCCGCCCTCTTCGTCATCTTCCAGACTATCCAGGAAAAGATCAAGCCTCTGAAGTGGGAGGATACCGACAACGAAGGCATCGAAAGCGAGATCGAACAGTATGCACATTAATGTATGTATTTTCACATGAAAACCCGTAAAATATCACTCTTCCTTGCAGTCGCACTGGGCGCCACCGCGCTCAGCGGCTGCGGGATCTACAAAAAATACAACCCTGAGGACTCCGAATCGGAGCTCGTGAAGGAATACGCCCGCGCCCTGCAGGAGCGCCCCGACTCCCTCGCCTTCGGCAATCTCTCCTGGCAGCAGGTGTTCACCGACCCCGCCCTCGTCGACCTCATCAATTCCGCGCTCGTCAACAACAAAGACCTCGACAACGCGCGTCTCAACGTGAGCATGGCGCAGGCTCAGCTCAAGGGAGCCAAGCTCTCCTATCTCCCCTCCGTGGCGCTTGCGCCAAACGGTGCAGGCGCCTCCTATTCCGGCGACAAGTTCAACTGGACTTACCAGATTCCCATGTCGGTAAGCTGGGAAATCGACATCTTCGGCAAGCTCCTCAACTCCAAGCGCGGCGCTCAGGCTCAGCTCCGCCAGAGCGAGGCCTACGAGCAGGCCGTGCGCTCGCAGATTATCGGCGGTGTAGCCACCTGCTACTACACCATCGCCGCTCTTGAAAGCCAGCTCGCCCTCTCGCGTGAGACCGCCGAGGTATGGCGTAAGAGCATCGACGTGATGAAGAACCTCAAGCTCGCCGGCCGTCTCAACGAGGCCGCCGTTGTTCAGAGCACCGCGCAGTACTACAGCATTCTCGCTTCCATCACCGACATCGAGGTCAGCCTCCACGAGGCGCAGAACTCGATGTCGCTCCTCCAGAACGTGATGCCGCAGACCTGGGCTGTCGCCCCCACCGCTGCCATGACCGCGCCCGCGATGCTCCGCGAGGCCATCCCCATGGTTGAACTCGCCGCCCGTCCCGACGTGCGCGCCGCAGAGCAGAACCTCGCCGTGGCATATTACGCCACCTCTTCCGCCCGCGCCGCATTCTACCCCTCGCTCAACATCACCGCCAACGGCGGTTTCACCAACCTCCTCGGCTCGTTTGTCAAAAATCCGGGCGACTGGTTCGTCCAGCTCGCAGGCCAGCTCACCGCGCCCCTCTTCTCGCGCGGTCAGAACATTGCCCGCCTCGAGGCAGCGAAAGCCACCCAGCAGCAGGCGCTCAACAACTTCGAGTACTCCCTCATGAACGCCGCCGCAGAAGTTTCGGAGGCCATGACCATCTACAACAAAGCTCAGGAAAAACAGAATCTCCTCAGACTTCAGGTAGAAAATCTTGAAAAATCCGTGGAATATACCCAGGAATTGCTAACTTTGGGCACCTCAACCTACCTCGAGGTTCTCACCGCCCAGCAGAACCTGCTCGCGGCACAGACGGCACAGATCAACAGCTCGCTTACCGCATCGCGCGCCGTAATCAACCTGTACCAGAGCCTCGGCGGAGGTCGTTAACCTTTTAATACCACAATCTTATGATTAGTCCATTAGCCCACATCGACCCGGAAGCCAAAATTGGCAACAACGTGACGATCTATCCCTTTGCCGTTGTAGACAAAGACGTTGAAATCGGCGACGGTTGCGTGATTATGTCGTTCGCCACCATCAGCCGCGGCACCCGCGTCGGTAAAAACTGCCGCATATACCAGGGCGCGATTATCGGCGCCGACCCCCAGGACTTCCGCTGGAACGGCGAACCCAGCCACTGCGAGATCGGCGACGGCACCGTAGTCCGCGAGAACGTCATCATAAACCGCGGGTTCATGACCGACAAGGGCACCTATGTAGGCCCCGGCTGCTTCCTGCTCGCCAACAGCCATATCGGCCACGACTCCAAGCTTGCCGGACAGTGCGTGCTCGGCAACAACGTGTCAATCGCAGGCGACGTCGAAATCGGCAAATGCACCATCCTCTCGTCGGCCGTCGTTGTTCACGAAGGCTGCCACGTAGGCGACTGGGTGCTCGTGAAAGGCGGATGCCGCATCGGCGGCAACGTGCCCCCCTTCTGCATCATGGCCCACAACCCGACGGCCTACTTCGGCGTCAACGCCGTGGTGATGCGCAAGCACGGCTACACCGACGAGCAGATCGACGACATAGCCAAATGCTACCGCCACGTCTATCAGACCGGCACCTCGGTGTTCAACGCCCTGCGCCGCATCGAAGCCGACGTAGAACCCTCTCCCGCCCGCGACAACATCATCAGCTTCATCCGCAACGTCGACCTCAAAATCGCCGCCATCCCCCGCGAACTCGAATAATATTTCCCATCCCACACATAAAGCGGGCGCGCCAATCGGCGCGCCCGCTGTTTTTTGATCAGTCAGACCGATTCCTATCTCTTGATTATCCGCAGCGTCCTGCCGTCGGCGCTCACGAGATACATCCCGGCGGGGAGATGACCGACATCTACGCTGTTGGTTCCTTCCTCAAGCCTTTGCCTGATCACAGTCTGTCCGTTAAGGTTGGTTATGGTCAGCTCCGATTGCCTGCCGGCATTTACGCAAAGAGTCTCTTCTACCGGATTCGGATACACAAGCAGCGAAGTGACCGCAGGGGCACCAATGCCGCTTTCACTGTCTTCAACCGTCACCAGGCAGGTTTTGATAACGGGCATTATCCAGTACCCGTCTTTCACTCTTGCCTGGATTATAGCCTGTCCGGGAGCGATGCCCGTAATTACACCGTTCTCATCCACCTCCGCTATGGCAGGGTGCAGGGAATTGAAGATGACTTCACGCAAGGTCGTCTCAGCGGGGGTGATTACCGGATTGAGGCTGAATGTACCGCCGACGCTTACCGATGCGCTTGCCTCGATTTCGATATTGTCAGGCGCGCGGTCCACCGTAACATGGCATTCAGCGCTGTAATTGCCGTCGTTGGTCACAACTGTTATGGTCGCGGTTCCGGGTGCGACCGGAGTCATTACGCCATTCTCGCTTACTGCCACGATTTCAGGATCGGACGAGGTGAAGGTTACGGATTTGTCGGTGGCATTTGCCGGCGCAACGGAGAAGGACAGCTTTTGCTTATGAGCGGCATCCGGGTAAATTGTCATTTCCGCACTGTTCTGGAGCGAGACTCCGGTGACAGGTACTCTCTCCACGGTGATTTCTACGGGTATGGATGACACTCCTGATGTCTGTCTGGCTTCCGTGGCGCTTACGGTAACGACTGCTGTTCCGAATCCGGTTGCAAGCACACAGCCGTTGTCGTCGACCGTCGCGACTGATTCATCCGAACTCGACCAAGTCACCGATTCGCCGAGCACGGTCTGTATTGTTACAGGCGACAGCGGACAGAGACTGCTGCCTAAGTCTATTTTGGCTGAAAGTTTCAGCCCCTCGCGGTAGGGAGTGACCGGAACGGTGATGTCGGGCAGCGATGCGAAATATGCCGACGTTACCGGTGCGTTGAAGTTCGGATTGACATTGCCAAGATCGCTGATTGCCCTGTGGGCGCCCGGACTCGAGCCGAATCCTTTTGTCATCAGAGATCCGTGTATGAGTGTGTAGCTCTCCGTGCTGTCCGTGGGTATCACGGCAGGATAGGTACGCGACGCATCGTTGCCGGAGAAATTATATTGTCCGGCGCCGAGATTGGCATTGCCGTTCGGTATGTCGTTGTAAAGAATATAGCACGACGAATTGTAGATGCCGGCGAGTTTTCCGGCCACATGGTACACTCCGCTCACAACCACACCGATGGAATCACCCGGAAGGAAGATGCCGTCGTTGCGGCGTGTGCGCGCCAGCGTTGTGACCGGTTTGCCAGAGAGCACCTGGAAGCTCTTGTTTCCCTGCGCGTCGGCTATCCGGATGATGTTGCGTCCGAAGGTCAAAGTTACCGTCACACTTCCGTCGTGATTGGTCTTCACCCGCCTGTCGGAGAATCCGAGCGGATAGCTTACGGTGTTCTTTTCAGAGTCCACAAGCGGATTCGCCACCGTGACCGTAGAACCCTCCGAAGGTTTGAACGTCAGGGCATACCCTTCGAGTTCGGCAGGATAATACATGATGTCGTGTTCGGCGTCGACGGGGTCGGTTGGCTTGTAGGAAAGATGGATGTTTGTCCGGGGAGCTTTCGCCTCTGCCTCTTCGCGGTTGTCGCAGACCGTCACCACGAAAGTTCCGGTATTCTCCGCCCAGATTTCGCTCCATAGGTCGCCTCCCATCATCTCCTTAGCTTCAATGCCGTCATAGCGTACCTGCACGATGGCGGTTCCGTTGGCAAGCGCGGTCATGTTGCCCTTCTCGTCGACTGTGACCACCGAATTGTCCGGCTCGAAATTCTCGTTGAGTACGGTATAATGGTAGTCGGGCTCTATGAGGGTGTTTGAAATCGCATCGGTGATGATCTGCCAGGTGCGCAGGTTGTTGATATGGAATTTCATGCCCGGCTCGAGATACATGTGGTGGGCGCGGTTGATATTGAGATATATGTCGGCATACTGCAGACCGTTGCCCCCTCCGGCAGGGTGGTTGAAATAGCGGGTCATAGACTCCATCTGTTCTCTGGTGATGACGATTTCATCCATCTTTCCCACATCAAAATTCATAGCCCTGGTAAGGCAGCCGGGCATGCTTACGCGATAGTCGAAACTCCGGTCTTTCATCGGCAGGAAAAATGTTTTCGTCACCATTCTGTCCCTTGTCGTGGTCTTCTGTGGTTCAAGTTCCTTGAGCGGAGTGTAATAGCCGCCCCCGCGGGTTCCGAAGAACCCGTCGGCTTCCTCCGGATAGGAGAACGAAAAAGATTTGCCGTTCATGAGCCATTCCGTGCTGGTATTCGAGGAACCGACCACTCCCTGATGGATTGCATTGCAGCATGCCGGATGGTTTTCCGACGGAGCTACCTCAACGCGGTAGGAGTCGCCCTCGATGGCCATAAACTTTATCGCCGTTCCGGGCTCATAATCGGTGTTGCGCTGAAAACCGTCCTGCCCCACATGATAGAAATCCACAAGTTTATAATCTACACCGTAATAAAGCGGAGTGTCGGGAAAAAAGGTATCATCCATGTAGAACGTGCTCTGCACATCCCGTATCTGTATGGTATACGTATTATCCGCCTTTATTCCGTATTCTTCCGGCGATTTAACCTGCATGTCGAAAGATCCCGGTCTGGGGACTCCGGTTTTGGCATTGTATTCTTCGTAGCGGTAGATGCCAGGCTCAACTTCCACGTCCCATTTAAGGCCCTTCCTGAAGTTGCCGGGAACTTTGGTTGTATCGCCCTTCGCTTTATCAATAAGCCTGGGATAATAGGTCAGGTACTTGCCCTTGAACTGGACTTTGGTAGCGGAAAGCTCCGATGGGAACAGCAGTGCGAGTCCCATGGCAGCGATTGCGGTAATGACGGTTGCGCGCCGTCGGAATGAATTTGCCATTTTCGAAATAAATGATTAATTGGTTGGTGGTATCGCAATAATTCATGGTGCGTTTACGCGAACCGATCCGGGGAAATCTGGCAAATTCATACGGCGTATACCGTATGGCGCGCTTCCCTGCTTATATCGCGTAAGCGTTCATGGGAAAGCACGGCGGGGCATGACAGGTCTTCCGGCTTATTCCCTCTCCGGTTCTGCCTTCCCGGCTTACGCCAGTGGCTTTTCAGAACGAAGCTGGAGATAGTGTCTCCTGGGAAATTACGGCAGTGCGACTGCGGAGGATTTGCACCTCACTTCCGGGATGTCGCCCCGTATATGGCTTTTCACCTACAAAGATACGATTTTATCCGACAACGGCCCCTTCTCCAGGCAAATTTTCCGGATTTTCCATTGCCTGGCGGAGGTCGGCGATGATGTCGTCGGGGTCCTCGATGCCTACCGAGAGGCGGATGAGGTCGGGTGCCACGCCTGCCTCCCGCAGCTGCTCGTCGGAGAGCTGACGGTGGGTGTGGCTCGCGGGATGGAGCACGCAGGTGCGGGCGTCGGCCACATGGGTGACGATGCAGATCATCTTCAGACGATCCATAAACTCGATGGCATCCTCGCGGCTTCTTTTCAGTCCGAAGGCGATTACTCCGCAGGTTCCGTCGGGGAGATATTTCTGCGCAAGGTCATGATATCTGTTGTCCTTGAGCCCGGGATAGTTCACCCAGGCTACCTGCGGATTCGCCTCCAGCCACTCGGCCACTTTCTGAGCGTTGGCGCAATGGCGCGGCATGCGCAGATGGAGAGTCTCGAGCCCGAGATTCAGAAGGAAGGCGTTCATCGGTGCCTGAATCGCGCCCAGATCGCGCATCAGGTGGGTAGTCGCCTTGGTGATGAACGCTTTGCGGCCGAACGCCTTAGTGTAGGTGAGACCATGGTACGACTCGTCGGGTGTTGTAAGCCCCGGGAATTTGTCGGCATGGGCGTCCCAATCAAAGTTGCCGCTGTCGACCACCGCCCCGCCCACGCTCGTGGCGTGGCCGTCCATATACTTGGTGGTGGAGTGCGTAACGATGTCGGCGCCCCACTCGAAAGGCCGGCAGTTGATCGGTGTGGCGAAGGTGTTGTCAACAATCAGCGGCACGCCGTGGGAGTGGGCCATGCGGGCAAACTTCTCGATGTCGAGCACGTTCATGCCCGGATTAGAGAGCGTTTCGCCGAAAAGAGCCTTCGTTTCGGGGCGGAAAGCCTTCGCTATCTCCTCCTCGGGGGCATCGGGGTCGACGAACGTCACGTCGATTCCCATCTTTTTCAGCGTCACGCCGAAGAGATTGAACGTGCCGCCGTAGATGGTAGACGAGCACACTATGTGGTCACCCTGGCCGGCAATGTTGATTATAGCATAAAGGTTGGCCGCCTGCCCCGATGAGGTGAGCATGGCGCCGACACCTCCTTCGAGTGCGGCAATCTTCTCGGCCACGGCGTCGTTGGTCGGATTCTGAAGGCGGGTGTAGAAGTATCCCGACTCCTCGAGATCGAACAGTCTGGCCATCTGCTCGCTTGTGTCGTACTTGAAAGTGGTGCTCTGGAATATCGGGAGCACCCGCGGGTCTCCTTTGCCGGGATGCCAGCCGCCCTGAACGCACAGGGTGGCTCTTTTCTGATTGCTGTTCATATTTTGAGCTGTTGTTTGTTCTGATTAAACATGGAAATGTCGGAGCCGGCGGGCGCCTGGAAGAGCCGCAGCCCGAAGCGCGGAAGCATTCCTATGACGTGTTCGGTCACGGCCGACTGTACGTTTTCATACGCCACCCACTCGGTAACGGCGGTGAAGAAATAGATTTCGAGCGGCAACCCTGTCACCGTGGGATCGAGTTCTCGCACCATGAGGAGCATATACTCGTCGGGGCGCTCGAGCGCGAGTTTGCCGAGATAGCCGAGCAGATATTTGCGGAAGAGAGTGAGATTCATTCCCGTGAGGTCGGCTTCCGCCGCCCAGGGTTCCGATTTCAGGGCTTCAGCCTCGGCGGGAGTAAGCGGGCGGATGGTGCTGACGTCGATATTGAACGCGCGCTTTACCCTGCGGCCTCCGCTCTCTTTCATGCCGCGCCAGTTCTGAAACGACTCACTCACGAGCGTGTAGGGCGGAATGGTGACGATGGTCATGTCGTAGTTCTGCACCTTCACGGTGGTCAGCAGAACATCGAGCACAATGCCGTTGATTCCGTGGGAAGGCATCGAAATCCAGTCGCCGGCGCGGAGCATGTCATTGAAAGTAAGCTGTATGCCCGCCACCACACCGAGTATCGAGTCCTTGAACACGAGCATCAGCACGGCTGCCGAAGCTCCGAGCCACGACATGATGTAGATGGGGTTGCGGTGCGCTATGGCCGAGACCACCAGAATGAGACAGAACGCCCACACCACGAGCTGAATCATCAGAAACAGGCCCTTGAGCGAAGCTATGCGGAAGCGGGTATGGTCGTCGAAAACATGGTAGAACGCCGACAGAAGCGCGTTGATGAGGTTCGCGCCTCCCACTATCACGAAGATGCGGCACATGAGCGCCACACCCGAATGAATGTCGGCATATCCCTTGAACGCCGCCGGAAAAGTGAGGTTCAGAAGCACGATCACGAGCAGAGCGCTCGCGGAATTGAGCAGACGGGGATTGAAAAAGGTGTCGTCCCACTCGTCGGGGGTCTTGCGCACGATGAGCGTAACCAGCGGATGCGCCACGCGGGTCAGCAGCAGATGGGCTATGCCGCACAACAGCAGCGAGCCGACGGCGAGAGTGGCGGTGGAGGCGAAGAGCAGATCGGCGGCGGGGACTCCGATGCCGCCGAAGAACTCCATGAGCCACTTCAGTGCGAAACCGGCGCCGGATGCCGTCACTTGGAGAGCGACCATTCGGCTCCGTCTTTGGTGTCTTTCACCGTGAACCCGATGGCGGCCATGCGGTCGCGTATGAGATCGCTTGTAGCCCAGTCTTTCGCGGCCTTGGCCTTGGCGCGGATCTCGAGGACGAGGTCAACGGCATCCTCAAACGGCTTGAGGGCTTCAGCATTGTCGCCGGCACCCTCTATGGTGTCGGGACGTATGCCGAGAATCTCGACCATGAAGGTGTCGAAGAGTTTGCGCAGGGTGTCGATGTCGGCCTTCGTGGCCTTCGCGTTGCCGTCCTTTATCTGGTTGACGGTTCTGAGGGCATCGAAAAGCACTGCAATCACAATCGGAGTGTTCATGTCGTCGTTGAGCGCCTCGTAGCACTTTTCGGCGAATCCGCCGACGTCGACCGTCGACTCCTCCGACGGAGTCAGCTCCTGCAGGCGGCGGTATCCTTCGAGCATGCGGTTTAGGGCGCGCTCGGCTCCCTTTAGAGCTTCGTTGCTGAAATCGACAGTTCCGCGGTAATGGGCCTGAAGGATGAAGAAGCGTATTGTCATCGGGCTGTAGGCCTGGTCGAGAAGCGGATGCGAGCCGTTGAAAAACTCATCGAGGGTAATGAAGTTGCCGAGCGACTTGCCCATCTTCTTTCCGTTGATGGTAATCATGTTGTTGTGCATCCAGTAACGCACGGCGTCGTGGCCGTTGTGGGCGACAGACTGCGCGATCTCGCATTCGTGGTGGGGGAACATCAGATCCATTCCTCCCCCGTGGATATCGAAGGTCTCGCCGAGATATTTCTCGCTCATTGTGGAGCACTCGAGGTGCCATCCGGGGAATCCCTCGCTCCAGGGCGACGGCCAGTGCATGATGTGCTCGGGCGCCGCTTTTTTCCAGAGTGCGAAGTCGGCGGGGTTGTGCTTTTCCTCCTGACCGTCGAGGGCGCGGGTGGTGGCGAGCTGCTCCTCCACGTTGCGTCCCGACAGACGGCCGTATCTGTGGTCGGCGTTATACTTGTGGACGTCGAAGTACACCGAGCCGTCGCTCACATAGGCGTAGCCGGCGTCGAGAATCTTCTTCACATACTCAATCTGCTCGATGATATGGCCCGAGGCGTGGGGTTCTATCGAGGGAGGAAGTACGTTGAGCGCCTCCATGGCTTTGTGGTAGCGGGTAAGATAATGCTGCACCACTTCCATAGGCTCGAGCTGCTCCAGGCGCGCCTTTTTTGCAATCTTGTCCTCACCGGAGTCGGCATCGTGCTCGAGATGGCCTACGTCGGTGATATTCCTGACGTATCTCACCTTGTAGCCGAGGTGACGCAGATAGCGGAAAAGGACATCGAACGTTATGGCCGGACGGGCGTGGCCCAAATGGCCGTCGCCGTAAACAGTCGGGCCACAGACGTACATGCCCACGCGGTCGGGATGAATTGGTTTGAACAACTGTTTGGTGCGGGTGAGTGAATTGTAAATGCAAAGATTCGATTCCATGAATATAGGTGTATTTGCGTGGGTGTACTTGACGTAAAAGCGAACCGGAGCATCCGGCTCCGGTTCGGTTATTTCTGAAGATCGGTTAGGCTTACGCCTTTCCGCCCATTATGAACGGGTTGGGAATCTCGCCGTTGGAACCGTTGTTTACGGGACGTTTGGGGCGGATCTCGCCGAAGGTCTGCTCGTATTTCTTCACGTTCTCCATCAGTGCGCCGAGGAGGTTCTTGGCGTTTTCGGGAGTCATAATGATGCGCGACTGCACCTTGGCCTGAGGCATGTTGGGAGCCACGTTGATGAAATCGAGGAAGAATTCGTTGGCGCCATGGGAGATTACGGCGAGGTTCGAATAGTGTCCTGCTGCCACTTCGGGAGTGAGTTCGATTTTTATTTCTTTCTGCTGATCAGCCATTTTCTTGGAATTTAAAAGTTATGTGTTATGTTTTTAAGTTTTCGCATCCCCGGGATATGAGGGAACAAACGCAAAGTTACGAAATTTAGTCCACACTCCAAAATATTATAAACGGTGACCAGGGCAGGCGGAACGGCTCTT
Source organism: uncultured Porphyromonadaceae bacterium (assembly GCA_900549445.1). Classification (GTDB taxonomy): domain Bacteria; phylum Bacteroidota; class Bacteroidia; order Bacteroidales; family Muribaculaceae; genus Duncaniella. The sequence continues at coordinate 22,926 of UROS01000015.1, forward strand.
TAATTTAAAACTACGGATAGCGAATCCAATGAATCCGGGGGAGCAATATACCCGTTAGACAACGCACTGATAACCTGCGTATTGTACGGACGTGATTCTTCACGTCCACCGGGAAAACACGTGTGAATGCATTCTTTTTTCTGTAAAAACGTTTATTCACCGTGGACGTGAAGAATCACACTACTGTCCAGTTAAAAATTTAACAATTGCGGCGCG
>UROS01000016.1 GCA_900549445.1 uncultured Porphyromonadaceae bacterium
CGCCGTTCACGTCGCGGTTCCAAGCCAACATCAGCACAAGCACCCGCAACCGAGACCCCCGCTGCAGAAACTCCCGCAGCAGAGGCACCCGCAGCAGAATAAACCAATAGCGCAGACCCGCGTCTGCAACCCATACAATATCAGCGCCGTATCTTCCCGACTGTTCGGGCAGATGCGGCGCCGGTGTTGTTTTCCTAAACCGCAATGGCTTGCAGCCTGTCACTCATTAATCGAGCCGGCTGCCCAATATCCATCTTACCCAGAAAGGCAGTTTCCTTATCCGGGCCTGAAGTTGCTCCCGCTCGTTCTTTTTTCCGGTCTCCAGTCCGCGCCGGTAGGAGCCCATCTTCTCCCGCCCGAGAGAATCCATGTAAGCTTTCCGGTGAGATTCTGTAAGCTCATCATTGTACCTTTCGATGTCCTTCCTTGTCTCCTCCACGTCGATGCGGCTGCAGTCCACGTAAATGCGGTGCTTGCACTTCGGGCACTTTATGAGCGCCGTCTTATCGTGGAACTTGTCGGATTTGTATGTCTCGCCGCAAAACGGGCAGCGGAACTCCGCCGGCAAGAGCGGCTGCTCTTTCTTTAAGTCGAGCATATCCGATATCCTGGTTATCAGATGAGCCGTATGCCGGTTTATGCTGCCGCAGTCCAGCTTATTGTCTTCCTTCTCATAATCCATTGCGATGCTCTGATAGATTGAGTTGAAAACCGAAAACCGTCTCTTAAGGCGCATTTCCCCGCCCTCCGTAAACCATTCTTCACTGTAAAGCTGCGACTCTGCTTTCTCCAGGGCAGGCTGCTGTTGCTGCCTGACCAGAGAAAACAGTTGCTGCAGCAAGCTGATATTCTTCGTCAGTTCGGCCGCCTCTTTTTCGCTGTCAATCAGAGTATCGCGTGCCAGTTGCTTTTTGTCGCGTTCGCCTGTCCATCGCCTGAAAGCGTCCTGAAGCAGCGGATCGTCTTCCTCCTCAAGCACTTCCTTGCCGTTTTCGCCCCAGAGCACGAGGCGGATTATATTGAGGGTTCTTTTATAGATAGGGAAATTCAGATAGCCTAAATAACTGGTGTTGACTATGGTATGCATCGAGTTGCCTGCCATGCTGTAGGATTTCTGCTCCGTTATGTAGCCGTTCAGTATGAGTCGGCCGAACCCTGCATACATGGTGCATAAATCGGTATATGTCTCGTTGACTACCTCGATGGTGCTGTAGATTCCGTGAACGTAGAGATACTTATGGCACACCTCATGGGCCAGTACCGCCAGAACGGCCTCCAGGTTGTTCTGGTATTTCGACGATATGTTGATCTCAACCTCCGGATTCGGGTTGCAGCAGTTGGTGTTGCCTCCGGTTCCATCTCCGAGATCGCGGAAAGAACATTTCGGCACGTAGGAGTTAAGCCCGAGAAACCTCATCATTCTGCCGGCCTCGTCGTTGAGATCATGAACCGTAATCGGCGTCTTGCCGAGCCCCGGAGTATAGAAATCCTTGCGCGGCTCTGGCAGCTTCTTTTCGAAGTCCATGAGATAGGATAGGATCTGTCTTGGCGATATATAGATGTCCTGCGCTTTCATGACTGTATGATTTACTGATTAAGAGGTTATTTTTAAACAACCTCTAAGTGGTTCATCTTGTGTAACTGCAAAAATATACTTTTTCCCTGAATAAAAAAAGCCGCCTGAGTTCTTTCAGGCAGCTTTTTGCATCCGTCTTCGGATCTATTCGATGACCCTGCCGTCGGGATATGTGATGGCTCCGGTCGATATGTCGTAGGTGAGCACCGTGTCGTCGAGCGTCACCTTGTAGTAATTCTCGTCGCGCGACACTCTGAACACGTTGTCCTCGTCGTTGCCCTCCTGAAGGTACTGCAGCAGGGGAGGGGGAAGCTGATCCTGCACGAACACCGCCGGCAGCGTGCCTCCGTTGCCGTCCACGACCGTCCAGTCGTAGTTGCTGTTGAAAGTAAGCGATGCGCTGTTGTTGATCCTCACCTCGTAGGTCTGCGATTTGGTAGCGTTGAAGCTCTTCACTCCGCTGCCGGGAAAATATTCGGCTATGAATCTGGCAATCGGGGTGGGGAGTTCGTCCCATACATTGTTAGAGCATGCTCCGGTTATCATCAGTCCGAAGAGTATCGCTATGAGAAGCGGGGTGTAGAGCGGATTTTTCATGACTCGGTCGTATATTATTGGGTTGCAGGATGGCATTCCGTTCGGGAAAAGGCTAAATATCAGCCCCCGTTATGATTTTTAAACAAATTTAGGGCATCTTAAGTTTTGCCGCGAAGAGTTAAATCGCGCCTCTGTCCGGAGTGAAGAGTGAGAAAGAGTGAGAAAGCGGTGAAAAGTGCGAAAAAGTGGCCGCGCGGGGTTGGAAAATTGAGAAAATATTGTTACTTTTGTGAAAATTTGGAAAAGAATGGCGGTTGCTCTTCAGGAACGCATAGATAAAATCATGGTCAAGGCCGGTTTGCTCACCGAGCGCTACGACCTGATGAAGCAGGAAAAACTTGCCGCCGATCAGCGTATTGAGGAGCTTTCAGCCGAACTCGACAAGGCCCGTCGTGAAATCGACGGTCTTCAGCGTCAGATTGAATACCTGAAGGTAGCTTCAATCGCTGTCCCTGACCACAGGGAGGTAGAGAAGGCAAGGTCATTCATTTCCGGTTTAGTGCGGGAAATCGATGACTGCATCAGCCAGCTGAGTCAATGATGCAATGAAAGATAAACTGAATATAACTATACGGATCGCCGATCAGCCGCGCATCTACCTTACGATTCCTCCCGAAGAGGAAGAAGCGGCGAGGCGCGCGGAAGCCAATATAAACGAGCTCTTCCGGAGCTGGTCGGATCGATTCAAGGACAAGACTCCGGGCGAGATCCTGTCTATGGTCACATTTCGCTTCGCTCACCTTTATTTCCAGGCCGAGGCGCGTGCCGAATCCGTAGATGCCACTCTCGCCTCTCTTGAAAAGGGTCTTGACGACGCTCTCTTAAGCATGAACCCCGGTCAGGAATAGAGATTCCGCCGAACTTCATGAGGTTATCTTGACATATCAGGTTTCCGTGGCGCCGGCTTCCCGGCGGCAATGCGGAATTTACCGTTTTCTGCACTTCATTCCGGTTCTTCACCGGTCTGCGGCCGCGCTTGATCCCAGGACTTATGGTTTCCGGATCACGATGTCTGCTTGCCGGTGGTTCTGAAGATGATGTGCGGCTTTTTTATTTTTAAGAAACTTGTTTCACAAACTATATACAAAAAATAAAATATGATAGAGATACTTTTTTATGTATGTGCCGCACTGATCGGGGCTGCGATCGGTATCGCCATAATTCTCTGGACCCAGAAGATTTCCGCCCGCTCGCAGGCAAAGACAATAATAGAAGATGCACAGCGGGAGGCTGACGTGATAGCCAAAAACAAACTCGTGGAAGCCCGCGAGGAAGAACTCCGGATCAAAACCGAGGCTGAAAAGCAGGCGAATCAGAGGCTGCAGCGGGTGCAGAGCGAGGAAGCGAAAATCAAGCAGCGTCAGAGCCAGCTCAACCAGCAGCAGAGCGATAACGCCCGCCAGCGCAACGAAAACGAACAGTTCCGCCAGAATCTCGAGAACCAGCAGGCCGTGCTCGAAAGCCGCAAGGATGAGCTCGACCGGCTCCGCCGCAAGGCCCAGGACACTCTCGAGCACATCTCCAGCCTCTCCAGCGAGGAGGCAAAAGAAAAGCTCATCGACTCCCTGCGCGAAGAGGCCAAGACTGCTGCCGCTTCCTATATCAACGATATTATGGACGAGGCAAAGATGACCGCCAACAAGGAAGCCAAACGAATCGTGGTTCAGTCTATTCAGCGTCTCGCCACCGAGACCGCCATCGAGAATTCCGTGACGGTTTTCCACATTGACTCCGACGAAATCAAAGGCCGCATAATTGGCCGCGAGGGCCGCAACATCCGTGCGCTCGAAGCCGCCACCGGCATTGAGATTATCGTCGACGATACTCCCGAGGCGATTGTTCTTTCCGGCTTCGACCCCGTGCGCCGCGAAATAGCACGTCTGGCACTCCACCAGCTCGTGGCCGACGGCCGAATCCACCCCGCACGCATAGAAGAGGTGGTTGCCAAAGTGCGCAAGCAGATCGAGGAGGAAATAATCGAAACCGGAAAGCGCACTGCCATCGATCTCGGCATACACGGACTCCACCCCGACCTTATCCGTCTCGTCGGCAAAATGAAATACCGTTCGAGCTACGGCCAGAACCTTCTTCAGCACTCGCGTGAAACCGCCAACCTCTGCGCCATCATGGCTTCGGAACTCGGTCTGAATCCGAAGAAAGCGCGTCGTGCCGGACTCCTCCACGACATCGGCAAGGTGCCCGACGAAGAACCCGAACTGCCCCACGCACTTCTCGGCATGAAACTCGCCGAAAAATATAAGGAAAAACCCGAAATCTGTAACGCCATCGGCGCGCACCACGACGAAATCGAGCAGACAACCCTCCTCGCCCCCATAGTGCAGGTATGCGACGCCATCTCCGGCGCACGTCCCGGCGCCCGCAGGGAAATAGTTGAGGCTTACATCAAGCGTCTCAACGACCTCGAGCAACTCGCGCTGTCTTATCCGGGCGTCATCAAGACCTACGCCATTCAGGCAGGCCGTGAACTCCGCGTGATTGTGGGAGCTGACAAGATCGACGATGTTGAAACCGAAAAACTCTCGGGTGAAATCGCAAAACGCATTCAGGACGAGATGACCTATCCCGGTCAGGTCAAGATTACCGTTATACGCGAAACCCGCTCCGTAAGCATCGCGAAATAATATCCTCTGCCTATGGATATGGAAAAAAACGGTGATGCCGCTTCCCTCAGGGAGGAGGCTCAGACTAATCCGGAGACGCAGGAGAACCGTCGCGCCGGCAGCTCCCCGTGTTGCGGCCGCTGCGGTCTTGACGTGCCCCGCGGAAAACTCCAGTGCTACGACTGGCTCGCCGACATTCCCGGCGGAATGGCCGACTGCGACATTGTCGAGGTGCAGTTCAAGAACACCCGCAAGGGCTTTTACCGCAACTCCGCCAACCTTGAGCTGTCCATCGGCGATATTGTGGCTGTGGAGGCTTCTCCCGGACACGACATCGGAACCGTGACGCTTACCGGACAGCTCGTGAAAATTCAGATGCGCCGCGCCAACGTGCGCTCTGAGGCCGACCTCAAGCGGGTGTTCCGTCTGGCAAAACCGGCCGATATCGAGAAATACCACGAGGCTAAGGCCCGCGAGAACGACACGATGATCCGCTCCCGCAAGATTGCCGAAAGTCTTCATCTCAACATGAAGATTGGCGACGTGGAGTATCAGGGCGACGGCAACAAAGCCATTTTCTATTATATCGCCGACGAGCGCGTGGATTTCCGTCAGCTCATCAAGGTGCTCGCCGAGACCTTCAAAGTGCGCATTGAAATGAAACAGATCGGCGCACGTCAGGAGGCCGGACGTATCGGCGGCATAGGTTCGTGCGGACGCCCTCTCTGCTGCGCGAGCTGGATGACCAGTTTCGTGTCGGTAGGCACGAGCGCAGCCCGATATCAGGACATCTCGCTCAACCCGCAGAAACTCGCCGGACAGTGTGCAAAACTCAAATGCTGCCTTAATTTTGAGGTCGACACCTACGTGGAAAGCAACAGATGCCTACCCTCGCGCGACGTCCGCCTTGAGACAGCCGATGCCACCTGGTATCATTTCAAGACCGATATTTTCAAGAAAGAGATTACCTACTCTTCCGACAAGTCTGTAGCCGCCAACCTCGTTACGATCGACGCCCGCCGCGCCTTTGAAATCATTGAGATGAACAAACGCGGCGAGAAACCTGCTCAACTCCGCCGTGAAGGCGACGAGGACTCGAACCCGCGCAAGCCTAACGACCTTCTGGAGCAGGACAGTCTCACCCGGTTCGACAAGGCTAAGAAGAAAAAACGTAAGAAAAACCCGCAGCAGGGCGCTCCCGCGTCAAAAGAGGGCCAGCAGCCTAAACCGCAGGGCGCCGACAGGCCTCAGAGACAGAACCCCGACAACCGCAAAGGAGGTAATGACCAGCAGCGGCCGCCGCGCGACCGTCAGCCTCGCGCCGAGGGTCAGTCGCAGAATCCCCGTGAGCCGCGTCAGAAACGCGACCGCGGCCCCCGTCCCGGTAAACCGCAGCAGCCGCAATGAAAAAACTGTCAGTATCGGCGGCTCTGGCAATCACTCTGCTCCTTGCCGCCTGTTCTCCCGACCACTCCGAATACAGCCGCTTTGAAAACGTCGGGGAAGGCGGCTGGATGTATCGCGACACCCTTACGTTTGCTGTCGACAGCTTACTCCGCGACCCGGTGCTCTACGGCGGCATGAAGATTGCCGTGCGCCACGAAAACGACTATCCTTACGCAAACCTGTGGATGGAAGTGTCGTATGTCGACGGGGCAGGTTCGCAGCGCCGCGATACCGTGAACATGAATCTCGCCGACATCTACGGCCGCTGGCTCGGCAAGGGGTTCGGAAGCGGATACCAGATGGAAGCCCGGCTGCCGCAGCCTGCGGGCGTTGATATGCGCCGTCCGGTTACAGTGCGCCACATAATGCGGCTCGACACCGTAAGAGGCATCAATTGTGTGGGAATTACAGTTACCCCTGCGGAAGTTAATAAGCGTTAAATTATCGGTGGATTCTTTGCCGATAACGCGAAAAGCTGTAACTTTGCAATCGCAAAAGCAGAAATGCAAGGCTCATTAGCTCAACTGAATAGAGCATCTGACTACGGATCAGAAGGTTACAGGTTTGAATCCTGTATGAGTCACGAAAAAGAGGCTGTGTCATACCCATATGTCGCAGCCTCTTTTCGTTATACCCCTCCCCGGCACGCAGACCTTGGGCGCATGGTAATAAACGGGTCAGCTGCAAAATCCGGTTGAAATGTTGAGAAGCCACACGGATGTAAAATCAGCGGCAGAGCCGCTATTTTTTACCATTGCCGTCCGATAAAAATTTTTGAGGCGGCCTAAAAATGAAGCCGCGGAGCCTACCCGATCCATCATTTTTTTACTGAGGGAGCTTGTAAAATGAAAAAACATGCCCGAGCACCGTAAATTCAGCGTTCGAGCCATGCTTCTTCGCGATATTTGAGTTTTATTGTTTACATTGACCCCGGTTCCTCTCGTTGGCGTTAGATTGGTTTCTCTGCATTTCTCTGCCGGACGGCGGGGCGGGACGTTCAGTGCTGGTAGAGGTAGCGCTTGATTGAGCGTTTGGGGGTCTTTTCGAATTCTTCGGAGAAGAGTTTGTAGTCGGATATCTTGCTGTAGGAGGGGAGGGTTTCGTTGAGCGCATCGATGTTTTTGCGCATCTGCTCGCCTATCTGCTCCATGGAGAGTCCCTGGCGGGTGGCGTTTTCGAAATCAGGGTAGATGAGGGCCATAAGTTTGCCTCCCTTGTCGACGATGAGAGATTCAGCCACGTAAGGCATGTTGTTGAGCGGCTGTTCGATTTCTTCGGGGTAGATGTTCTGGCCCGACGGTCCGAGAATCATGCTCTTGTCGCGGCCGCGTATGTAGAGGAAGCCGTCGGAATCTGTCTGGCAGATGTCGCCGGTGTTCATCCAGCCGTCGGAATCGAAAGCCGAGGTCGTGGCGTCGGGATTTTTATAATATCCTTTCATTACGTTGTCGCCTTTCACCCAGAGCACGCCGGGCGTTTTTTCGGGGTCGGGGGAATCAATGCGCATTTTCATGCGGTCGACGATTCTGCCGCATGCTCCGGGACGGTTTTCATCCCAGGGGGCGTATGCAATCAGCGGGCCGCACTCTGTCATGCCGTAACCTACGGTGTAGGGGAAGCGGATATGGCGCAGGAACCGTTCCACGTCTCTGTTGAGGCCAGCTCCGCCTATTATGAGTTCCCGGAGATTTCCGCCGAAGGCCTCGATGAGTTTTGTCCGTATGCGGGCTTCAAGACGCTCGTCGACAAACGGCAGGTGCATCAGAATTTTCATCAGCGGCTTCTCGAGCATCGGGAATACTTTCGTCTTTACGATCTTTTCGATAATGAGCGGAACAGCCACAATAAGCTTCGGCCGGACACTTGCAAAGGCCTCCATGATGATTCTCGGCGAGGGAACGCGGGTGAGGAAATATATATGGCATCCCTTTACGAAGGGGTGGAGTAGTTCTACGGTGAATCCGAACATGTGGGCGAGCGGGAGCATGCACACCATGTCGTCGCCCGGTTTCAGGAAGCCGAGTCCGTCGATGGAATACTGTATGTTGGACCAGATTGACCGGTACGACAGCATTACCCCTTTAGAGAATCCCATTGAGCCGGAGGTGTAGTTGATGAGGCAGAGGTCGTCGGGATTGCGCGGTGAATAGCGGATGTCGTCGGGTGTGAAGCGCTCGGGATACCGCTGGCCGAACAGTCTGTTGAGATTTTCGCGGGCTTCGGTCAGTTTTCTGTCGCGCGACAGCAGTAAGGAGTAGTCGTTGATCAGAACCGCTCCTTCGAGTTTTGTGAGGCTCGAGGGGTCGAGATTTTCCCAGGTCGAGGAGTCGACGAAAAGCAGGCGCGCTTCCGAGTGATTTACGAGGTGATGTACGTTGTCGGCCTTGAAATCGTGGAGAATCGGCACTGCCACGATGCCGTAGGTAATCGAGGCAATGGCGGCGATAGCCCAGTGGGCGCAGTTTCGCCCGCACAGGGCTACCTTGTCGCCCGGTTTCAGTCCGGCGTTTTCAAAAAGCAGATGCAGTTTGGCAATTTTGCGTGCGACGTCGCGGTACTGGAACGACTCTCCCTGAAAGTCGGTCATGGCGGTGAGCCCCCAGTTGTTGCGGATGGTTTGCTCAATGTATGATATGAGGTTGTCCTGATGTTCCATATCAGTAAAATGCGGATCGGTGGGTGATTGTTCGTTTATTCGCGCACGTATTCCGGCATATCGTCGGGAATGACCATCGAGAGTTCGATTAATCCGCCCGTTTTGCCTCCGGAGGTGAGCCAGCGGCTTTGATAAATCATCTTGCGGATTCCGCGCTTGCGGATGGTATAAGTATTAGAGCCGCCTTCAGAAAGCAGCCTGCGTATAATTTCCCTTGAGCGGGGCGAATGGCAGTCGAGAAGATTTGCTCCTATAAGGCGGTCGGTTCCTTCGGCGAAAGTTTCGCGCGAACGCCGGTTCATAAATATTATCTTGCAGTCAGCATCGCATATCGTGACCGCACATTCCGGCATGTCGATCCATTCCGGAAGCATAGATTGCAGTTCCATATTTCATTCAGGCTCCTCTTCGGAGATTTGTTGTAATTTTCAAGAGTTACTTACGCAAATGTAACCACAATTTGCGAATAATCCAAAATCAGATTTCAACAGGAACCTTCGCAAGGGTGTCTTTATGACGCGGGAGCAGGAAATGCGTAACCACTACGGCGAGTATGAAGTATGCGCCTGAGAGAATCCACAGGTTGAGATAGTCGCTCCTGAGCTCTTCGAGAGTCGCCCCGTCGGCGAGCACACGGATGGCGCCTTCCACTCCCCACGTGGCGGGAACGCAGTCGGCGATACATTTCCAGAAGGCCGACATGGCGTAGCGCGGCCAGGTGAGACCGGAAAGGAAAAGGAAAACAAGCGAGGTGAAAACGATAACCAGCAGACAGGTTTCGCGTTCGCGGACGAACACAACGACAGCCTGTCCCATGAAGGAGGTGGCGAGAAGCATCACGAGTATAATCGGCATATAAGACCATTCGCTCCCTACGTGGGGAAGGGCGAACATATATGGAACCATGCGCATCACGTAGTAGCTCATCGGGAGGTAGATTACGAGATAGCATAGGGAGCGGCCGAGGACGGTGGTGACGGCGGAAGCGTCGCGGCTCAGCGGATCGTAACCGTTGTTGCGGCGCCGGCGTTCGGCGGAGGTGCCCCCGAGCATCGCGATTCCGAGGAGCATGCTCTGCTGCAGAATCAGCACGAGTACACCCGGCATGATGAACGAGGCGAATCCCTGCGTGGGATTGCCGAGGAAATAGGATTCGGTGGCGACTTCGCCTGCCATTCCGGTGACGGTCTGACCCAGAAGACCGGTGGCATTGATCCGTTCAGCCGTAATCCGGCTCCCGAGTTCGAGCTGTACGTTTGTAAGCGCCGTAAGGAAGGCTCTGTAACGCAGAAGCAGCGACATTTCGTCGTACCATGCCACGACAGCCTGCTCACCGTTGCCGATTTTGCGGGCGTAATCGTCGGGAATCTCGAGTATGCCGTAGCATTTTTTCTCGTTCATGGCCGTGCGGGCGTCGGAGAGGTCGTTGGCGTAGCCTATGATGTCAATCTCAGGAGTGTCGTTGATGGTGCGGGCGAGTGTGCGGCTTTCGGCGGTGCGGCTGTGATCCACCACGACTACGGGGATGCTGTCTACAACCTCGGGGTTGTAAATCAGCGTGTATACGATAGGGTAGAAGAGAGGCAGACCGAAGAAAAACAGCAGAACGCCGACGTCGCTGAACACGATATGGAATTCCCTGCGCCATACGTCGTAGAGTTCATAGAACCATTTGCCGATATTTGAGATCAGTTTCATAAGGCTTCAGTTTTAGGGTACGTAGACCGGATTCAGCGCATGTTTTTTAAGCCTCCGGAGGCCGGTCATGGCCACAAGGGGAAATATGAGCAACGCCACGTAGTAATAACGCGAGTAATAGATGGGTATGCCGTTGAGCGCCTGGTCGATGTAGATGAGGAAGTAGTAGCGGATGGGAATCAGATAACTGAAGATACCGACGGCTCCGTACATTGACGGGACGGGATATGAGAAGGCTCCGATGGAGAAACTCAGGATGCCCACGAGCGAACATATGCTCGCGGCAAGACGCAGGTTCGGCAGCAGTTCGCAGATAAAGAGTGCGAACGACTGGCAGCCAATTACCAGCAGAACCATGGCGAAAATGATGTGGAGCGGATGGTTGAGCAGCGGGAAATGGAGAAATCCGTAGAACACGGCCTGCATGGCTACCCCTACAGCGGTGAAAATCAGAGTCTGCGGAAGCAGTTTTCCGGCAACAGCGACCGCGATGTTTCCGTTGGCCGCGGCAAGCCACTCGACGGAGGTTCCGGTTTTCATTTCATGGCATACGGAGAAAACCGTCATGAGCATTATTACGAGTGCCAGCAGGCATGGCAGGAATGAATTGCAGAGATAGATCGAATAGTTTGTCCAGGGATTTCCTATGGGATGATCCTGGACAACTACCGGCTGGATGAGGCTTCCGGCGGCGGCGTCGCTTATTCCGGCACTCACGAGCGAAGTCATCACGATTCCTCCTTTTGTGCTGACGGCTATTGTCTTGAATCCTTTAAACGCGAGCGATCCGGGAATGAAGACCGAAAGGTCGGAGTAGAAGGCCAGCGAGGGATTGCGGCCCGACAGGGCATCTTCCTGAAAATTCTCGGGGATGAGGAAAAAACCGTAGATTTCTCCGGCCTTTACCTTGTCGAGGGCCTTGCTGTAGCTTTCGTAGTCGGATACTATGTCTACAAGCTCCGTGGCGCCGAGATTGCGTGTGATGGTGCGCGACATCGACGAATGGTCGAGGTCAACCATTCCGGCAGGAACTTTCAGCGGCAGGCCCTTGTCCATAAGATTGAGGAAAAAGAACGTCACACCTATGGGCACGAGAAGCATCATGAACAGATACATCTTGCGGCTCCAGAGCTGACGGATTCCTCGTTTTAACGATGCGGCAAACATACTTATTCGTAAATTATTTCTTAAAATATACGGCGGTCATTCCCGGGCGGAGCTGCGGGAGTTTCTCTTCCGGACGGGCTTTTACCTCAAAGGTGCGGCTGTCCCATTGTCCGGTGGATTTAGTGGCTCTCCAGGTGGCGTAGGTGCCGAGATCGCGCACGTAGTATATCCTGGCTTTCACTTTCTTCTTGTCGAGTGCGGGCAGCATGACCTCGATTTCGCCGCCGAGGGGCATTTCGTTGAGAAGTTCCTCGCGTACGTTGAAAGTAATCCATTTGTCGTCGATTTTCAGGAGCGACATAATGGGGGAACCCATTCCCACGAGTTCGCTTTCCTGAGGATAGATCTGATCAATCTGCCCGTCGCAGGGTGCGATGAGATACTGGTCTTCGAGGAGACTCTGCACTTCGGCAACGCCGCCCTGGGCAGCATTTACCATAGCGGCTGCGGCTTCCTTGTCCTCGCGCTGGGCGCCTTCACGAGCGAGGCTGAGCTGGCTGCGGGCTGCCTTCTCGCCGGCAACGTCAGCGTCGTAAGCCGCCTTTGCTTCGTCGCGCTTCTGCTCGGAAATCACGCCCTGGCTGAAGAGCGACTCCATGCGGTCGTAGGTCTTTTTTGCGATGTTTGAAGCGGCTTCAGCCTGCGACAGCAGATCCTGAGCCGACTGTATAATCTGGCTCCGGGTGCCGGCGTCGACTTTCCGGTCGGCTGCGGCCGCCACGTTTTTCATGCTTTCAGCCTGCATGAGGCGGGCTTCGGCGAGCGAGGAGTGGATGTGGACGAGCGTGTCGCCCGCCTTTACCATATTGCCTTCCGAAACGAATATTTCGGTTACTCTTCCGGGCAGTTTTCCCGAAATCCTGACAGAGGTAGCGTCGGCCTGACCCTCTACGATGTCGTCGGGTTTGTCGAGCACACAGAATCCGATTATGGCAAGTATGATGCATGCTACGACTATGATGCCGAGCGCAGTCATCAGAACGATGTTTTCGCGCGTCTCAGCGCTCTGTTTAGTTTCTTCAGCCATAGTGTTGTATAGTGTTAAGCGTGAGGTAATAATTTAATTCAGAAAAGATTTAATAATCGAGGGTGCCGAGCACCTTGGAGAGGTAAACGTCGCACAGACATACGTCGATTCGTGCGTCGATGTTTTCGGAGTTAGCCTTGAGCCAGGCGGTCTGGGCTTCCATTACGTTGTCGACGGTCATCACCCCCTCGCGGTAGCCGGTCTGGGCATCGTGGAGATTCTCGTCGGCTTTGGCGAGATTTGTTTCGGTCATACTGAAGGTCTTCATCGCCTCCTGGGTCTTGAAGGAGGCCTGACTTACCTGGAGGTCGACCATTTCGCGGGCATCCTCCAGTTCGAGTTTCGCTATCACGGTTTCGGCTTTGGCCGCGCGGTATTTGTTGTAGTTGCCGCCCCAGTGCCAGAGGGGAACGGTGAGCATGGCGCCGACGGAGAAAGCGCCTGAAAAGCGCTTCTTGAAGCCGTCGTACATATTGGGATTGCTGAACTCGTAGGCACCTACAAGGGCCAGGTTGGGGAGCATCGACGAAAGAGCCAGTTTCTCTTTCTGACCGTAGATTTTCACACCGAGTTCGAGAGCGCGCATGTCGGCCCTGCGGTTGTAGACGTCGGCCATATTGTAGCTCTTCGCAACCGGCGATTCCATCCGCGGTCTGATGGCGTCTTCGTCGGCGAGAGTGAACACGGTGTTTACCGGAAGGCCGCAGACCTGGGCGAGCACCATGCGCGAGAGCACGAGTCCGTTGTCGACCTTGGTCTGATCGATCTGGGCGGAGTTAAGTTTCACCTCAACCGAAAGCAGGTCGGCGCGGGTGGCCACGCCGGCTTTAATCATAGCGTTGACGTTGTTGCGGAGGGTGTCGAGGAGATTCACGTAGCTGTCGGCGAGCTTCTTCTTGGCCTTGAGGGAGACCACCTGCCAGTATGCGGCGTCGACGGCATATACGATATCCTGGGCGGCATTGCTTTTCAACTCGGTCTGCAGCTGCTCGTTGAGCCGCGCCATCTTGTTGAGCGCCACAATTTTGCCACCCATGTAGATGGGCTGGGTAAGGGTTACGGCACCGAAAAACACGTTGTGGATGTCGTAAGTCATGGCGTCTTTCGGAATCAGAGCCACCTGATCGGGGATATATTGTCCGTCGGGGCCCTTAACCGGCTCTCCGGTCACGGGGTTCTTCACAACTGAAAACTGATAGCTCTGCGACTGCAGGTCGAAATTCTTTACCGGTAGCAGCTGGTCGGAATCGAAAACCGAAATCTTCTTAGAGTTATACATATAACCGCCGGCGAAATCGATGGCAGGCAGATAAGCGGCAAACGCTTCGTCTTTAGTGTAGCCGGCAGCTTTTACACGTTCCGACTGCATCCTGAGCTTCTTATTGTTGTTGAGCGCCATAGAACGGCACGAATCGAGGGATACAACGCCGGATCCTCCCGGTGCCACCGAGTAGTCCTGCGCGAAAGCCGAAAGCCCGAATATGGCTGTCAAACAGATGATTAAACGTCGTAGGGACATAATATAACAAAGGATTAAAAACGTGAGAGGGTCGGATTTCTTTTATCTGACTGCAAATATAACCCCTATAATCTATAAATAGTTGAATTTTTTAACGAAAAAATTGGTTATGAACAGACCTATTTATGGTCTGAAAGTCGGATTGGCCGATTTCGGCTCATTTTGCAATAAGTGAGGATGAGCGGGCGTTAAAATAAAAAAAGCATTCTCCATGGACAAGCCGCTTAACATACTGCTGATGGGCGATACGAGCAACTGTCACCGAACGCTGGCCACCGGCCTGCGCCGGCTCGGGCAGAACGTGACGGTGGTGTCGGACGGCACTCAGTGGATGAACACCGACCGGGACATTGATATCGCCCGCAGGTGGAACAACAAATTAGGCGGCATGGAACTGTGGGCGCGTCTGCGTCTGTCAGTGCTTCCGCGGCTGAAGGATTTCGATGTGGTGTCACTGTTCAGTCCCAATTTCCTCCAGTTGCGTCCAATTTTCAGCAGAAAGGCTTTCGATATACTCAAGACTCAGAACCGCAGCATATTTCTTACGGCGCTTGCTACAGATACCGCCTTTGTAGAAGAATGTCTCGACCCGGCATCGCAGCTGAAATATAATGAATTCAGAGTTTTCGGCCGGCGAGGTCCGTATGACATCACAACTCCCGGGGCTGCCCGGGACTGGACTTCGGGGGAACTGCGAAAAACCTGCGAGAAGGTCTATGGCAATATCGACGGTGCGGTGTCTGTTCTGTATGAATATAATGTTTCGATGAGCAGAGTGCTTTCCCCTGAAAAGGTTGCTTACGGCGGACTTCCGATAGATCTGAAGAATATCAGAATGCTGCCGAAACCAGAGGTGCCCGGATGCGTGAATCTTTTCCTCGGGCGCCACGTGGCGCGGAAAGCGGTCAAGGGAACCGATATACTTGAGGAGGTGGCAAAGAGGGTGATTTCAAGGCATCCCGGCAAGTGTAAGCTCACGATTGTTGAAAACAGGCCGTATGACGAATACCTCGGCCTGCTCAAGTCGGCTCATCTCGTCCTGGATCAGATCTACAGCTACACCCCGGCCATGAACGCTCTGCTTGCCATGGCTTACGGCATACCGGTGCTTTCGGGCGGCGAACCGGATTTTTATGATTTCATAGGCGAATATGATAATCGCCCCATAATCAATGCTTCGCCCGAACCGGGAGAACTGATCTCTATATTGGAAGACTTTGTGTGCCATCCTGAACGGATTCCGGATTTATGGGAGAAGAACCGCAGTTTTGTGGAGAAACACAATGACTGCGAGACCGTGGCGGCTCGTTTTCTCGAATTTTGGAACAAAAGACTGAAGGATACGGGGAAATGAAACTCGAAGTGCTCATATCCACACTTGGCGCCGACGGAATCCGTCGTACGGCGGCCATGAATCTGCCTCGGATGGATGAGGTAGGTTATCTTGTGGGATGGCAGATGCCCGAAGGTGAAATTCCCGAAGAGTTGCGGCGGCCGGATATAAAAATACTTACAAAAGAGGAGCGTGGTCTGAGCCGGAACCGAAATATGCTGCTTGACAATGCTTCGGCCGAGATTGTGCTTATAGCCGACGATGATCTTACGTATACTCCTGAGCGGCTCAGAGAGGTGATACGGGTATTTGAGGAGGATGCGTCGCTTGAGCTGGCGACGTTCCGATACGATGGCGCCGACGTAAAGAGTTATCCGGCACGTGAATGTGAACTACGGATTCCGTTGCCAAAAGGATATTATCTGACCTCTTTTGAGATGGCGCTGCGGCGTACCGTCGGGACGGGCAGTCTGCGGTTCAATGAAAAAATGGGACTCGGAGCAGAATATATTCAGGCAGGCGAAGAGGAAATGTTTCTCTATGAAGCGATCATGAGCGGGGTGAAAGCCAGATTCTTTCCTATAACCGTAACCCGCCACGAGGGCCTGACCACCGGCAACCGCCGTCTGACTGCCGGGGCGGCGCGAGGTTCAGGAGTGGTGATAAAGCAGTATTATCCATTCTCGGCTCCCTTGCGTATACTGCTGAAAGCGTGGAGGCTTTACAGGGCAGATCAATACGGTTTCTTCGCTGCGGTAAGGGAAATGGCGAGGGGGATACGCTACGGACGGAAAAACGGTATCATTCTCTGACCCATTCCGATTTTTCGCGGCGCGAGGGGCCGTAAGTCACCGAGTCGGGCGGCAGTATGCAGTAACGGCAGAACGGTACGGGCCTGTTGCGTAGTCTGAGGATTTGTTCTACGGAAGTGATGTTGTCGATTTCGAGAAAATCGCCGGGGGCATGGCGGAAATCAGTACCGTGGGCGGCGTTGAGATGACTGACGCATCCGGAAATGGAGCAGGGGTAGAGCCTGTCGCCTATCACGGAAAGGCATCCGAAGTTATAGCATTTGAAATGTGAGACTACAGGATCCCGTTTCCCCTCCGGATCGAGTGCGAACCGGAAGAAGGAGTTCTCAAGTGATCGGTCGCCGAATACTTCTGTCTGTATGCCGCGCTTTCCGAGGTCGGCAATTACTTTGTCGTAGTCGAATTTTATGGGATAGCGGGTTAAGGCGATAATTATCCCGAGATTTCGGCAGGTTTCGAAAAAATTCTCGTCCATGCGGGGCAATGCGATGCCGTTGGTGAAGATATACAGGCTCTGCGACGGAAAATAATGGCGCAGCATTTCCATAGCTTCCACGAGATCGGGATACAGGAGAGGCTCCCCGCCGATGAGATATAGTTTTTTTACCTCTTCGCCGCAGACTGATGCTATTTTCTCCATGTTTTTGCGCAAGCGCTCCATCGACAGGAATTCTTTCGGGGCGAGGGGAGAGTAGTGGGTGCATCCTTTGCAGTTGAGATTGCAGAAATCAGAGAGAACAAACTCGATACGGAGCGGCTGGGTGCGGTGCAGTCTGACAGTCTTGATAAAGTTAACAATTCGTTTTATTGGGTTTCTCATAGCGGTTCGGTAATCTTGAAGGTGAAGAGCGGCGAGGCGTCGTAGCGGGGGAGAGCGGCGAGAATAAGGCCTTTGTCTTCGGCGGTAAGAGTGCTGACGCCGTCGGAAAACTCCGTGACTCCTGCGGTTTTCAGCGCTTTGGATACTGCAGCAAGGGCCTTTTCGGGTGTGTTGTTGTCGTGACTGAGATGGCAGAGGAGTACAGCGTGCAGCGAGGGTGAGTAGATTTCAGAAAGGAACCGGGCTGTCACTGCGTTGTCGAGGTGGCCGTTGTCTGCTTCGATTCTCGCCTTCAGGTATTCCGGATAGCGCCCGAGCCGGAGCATGGTGGCATCGTAGTTAGCCTCGATTACAATGAACTGTGCCTTGCGCATGTAGAAATCCACGCGGTCTGTGATGGTGCCGAGATCAGTCGCTACGGCTACCGCTTTATTGCCGTGGGTGATGAAGAATCCGGCGTTGTCGGTGCCGTCGTGGCTTACGTCGAAAGCCGTTATTTCGAAATTGCCGATCTGAAACGGAAATTCTTTGTAGATCGGTTTATGGTAATCCTTTATTCTGCGCGAGATGCTGTGGCGGCGCAGTATTCCGTTGAAGGCCTTCGGGGTGCAGAAGATGGGGATGTGACGGTATTTACGCACAATCTGGTATATGTTTTTCATATGGTCGCTGTGGTCGTGGGTAAGGATTATACCACGGACAGCCGACATGTCGACACCGTTGGCAAGCAGCGTCCTGACCACAAAATCCGATTCGACACCTGCATCAATGAGGAAGCCGCACGACCTGTCGCCGAGGTAGGAGCAGTTGCCGCTCGAGCCGCTGCCGAACGACATGAAATAAATATCGTCGTCGGGATTTACGGGGGGCATATCGTCGATAACCGGAGCCGGTTCCGCAGCGGCAAGTGAGGCGATAGCCTGCTTCATCTTTTTTGGCGGGATAACCTGAAAGTCGTTGTCGAGACTGTCGAAGAGTCCCGGCATCTGCAACGTATGTTTTCTGTCGTGATAACGTGCCATTCAGGTTTTTCAGTTGAAGAGTAGAAATATCGATGGAATTTTGTCGTAGTCATACTTCCTCGTTTTCCAGTCCTTGAGCGGCAAGGAGACAATCGACTGGCGGGGACCGGTGATGTCGGATGCAACGCAGAGTCGGAACGAGGGTGGGAGAACGCGCGTCAGTTCCCCGATGAGGCGGTTGTTGCGGTATGGAGTCTCGATGAAAATCTGGGTCTGATTCTCGCGCATTATCCTGCGCTCCATCTCCCTGAAACGGGCGGAGCGCCGGGAGGCGTCGATGGGGAGGTACCCGTTGAAGGCGAAGGTCTGTCCGTTGAAGCCCGAGGCCATGAGGGAAAGTATGATGCTCGACGGGCCGACGAGAGGAATCACTTCCAGTCCGCGCGCCTGGGCGACAGCCACGAGGTCGGCGCCCGGATCTGCAACGGCGGGGCATCCGGCTTCCGAGATCACTGCAACGGGGAGTCCCTGTTCGAGCGGTTCAAGCATGGGAGGAATTTCGGAGGGAGCGGTATGCTCGTCGAGCACGGTGAACGAAAGGCTGTCGATATCGATGGCCTTGTCGCATCGCTTGAGAAAACGCCTTGCCGACCGGATGTTTTCCACCACAAAATGGCGTATGCCCCTGATTATCTCTATGTTCCGCGCTGGAATCACGTCGCTGACGGGAGCGTCGCTGAGCGCGGAGGGCACGAGATAGAGAGCGGGCCGTATGGCGGTTTGTGCTGGTTGTTCTGGCATGGCGTCTGTGCAAATGATTTACAAAGATAATAAATATCGGCGGACTCAGCAAGGAAAAAGTAACCGGGCGAGGCACCAGGTGAATCTGCCGAACAACCGGTTGTGGTGGTAAAGCAACCGGATTCTGCGCGGGAAAGGTGTCAGGGACAATATGCTGCGGAGCAGGTCGGAAGCGAGTCGGTGGGAGCCTTCGCGGGCATATTGTGCGGCGAGAATGGCGTAGCGGGCATCAATCCACGGCAGCAGGTCGGTACGGCCTGCGCGGATTATTTCTGTGCGGCACGTGGACAACGATTTTTCCCAACGTCCGGCTCCTGATGTAAAATCAGTTCCGGTAATTGATCTTTTCTGGGAATAGACAACTACCGTAGGGTCGCCGGGGACATGGACAATGCGGGGGGATGCGAGAAGGTACCGTACCCCGAGTTCAAAATCGTTCCATGCAAGGATTTCCTCGTTCCATGACCCCACGCTACGGCAGAAATCCGTCGATACGACAATGCGCTGGGTGGAGAGGGTGGCGCGGAAAATATGCTGAAATTCCGGCATAATAGTAGTGAAGGCGCCCGTTCCGGTTTCGCCGTGGAGTCCGCACTTCCGGATAGGCTTTCCTGCAATCTGCGCGTCGGGATTTTTCTGGAGTGCGCGCGCGAAGTCTTCAATGTGGCTTGGCAGCATCTCGTCGTCGGAATCGAAAAACATCACGTAGGGCGAATCGACCTCGCGAAGACCGCGGTTGCGGGCGGCAGCCGCGCCGGGAGTAGTCTCGGAAAGCAGCAGCACGGGGAAATCCTTCACGCTGCGGCGCCACTCCTCCATTACCTGCGCGGAGCTGTCGGAGGAATTGTTGTCGACGAGAATCACCCTGTCGGGTGGCATGGTCTGCCGGTCGATCGAGGCAAGTGTACGCGGAAGTAGTTCGGCGCGGTTATAGACGGGGATTACGATTGTTATGCCGGATTCAGACATTTTGCGGTTAAAAGAGTTAAACGGATTAATTGCGAACCTTGGCTGTCGCCGGTTTCGAGGCATCGCGCCCTCCGGGGCTCGCCTCGATAAAGTGGAGGGTGATTCCTTGTCCCACAGCTCCGCTTCGCTTCGCAATGGGTTTGAGAGATATCGCCCCTCCGGGGCTTTTTTAACGGTTTTACAACCCGTGTTTATATTGATCCGATTAAATAGAATAAAAAAGTTCCGCGGCGCAGTGCCGCGGAACTTTTTATGAAATCAAGGGCTTGATTAAGCTTCGGGGCGTTTGGTCTTTTTGCCGTAGCCGTAGACAGCGGCAGAACCGAGCTGCTCTTCGATGCGGAGGAGCTGGTTGTATTTAGCCATACGGTCGGAACGGCTTGCAGAACCGGTCTTGATCTGTCCGGCGTTGGTAGCAACAGCGATATCGGCGATGGTAGCGTCTTCGGTTTCACCGGAACGGTGGGAGATGACAGCGGTGTAGCCGTTGCGCTGAGCGAGTTCAACAGCGCGGAGGGTCTCGGTAAGCGAGCCGATCTGGTTGACCTTAACGAGAATAGAGTTGGCGCAGCCGTTTTCGATGCCTTTCTTGAGGTATTTGACGTTGGTAACGAAGAGGTCGTCGCCAACGAGCTGGCAGCGGTCACCGATAAGTTTGGTGAGGTATTTCCAGCCTTCCCAGTCGTTCTGATCCATACCGTCCTCGATAGAGTCGATGGGGTATTTGGAGATGAGGTTCTCGAGGAAGTGAGCCTGCTCCTCAGAGGTGAGGTGCTTGCCGTTCTCTTCCTTCTTTGTGCCGTTGTTGAGGCTGTCGTAGCAGTATTTGCCGTCGCGGTAGAACTCGGAAGCAGCGCAGTCGAGACCGATGGTCACGTCTTTTCCGGGAACATAACCGGCAGCTTCGATAGCCTTGATGATGCAGTCGAGAGCGTCCTCAGTGCCCTTGAGAGCGGGAGCGAAACCGCCTTCGTCGCCGACAGCGGTAGAGAGGCCGCGGGCGTGGAGCACTTTCTTGAGGTTGTGGAATACTTCGGTACCCATGCGGATGCCTTCCTTGAAAGAGGGAGCTCCGATAGGACGGATCATGAATTCCTGGAAAGAGATGGGGGCGTCGGAGTGAGCGCCGCCGTTGATGATGTTCATCATGGGCACGGGGAGCACGTAAGAGTTGCATCCGCCGATGTATTTGTAGAGGGGAAGATCGAGATAGTCGGCAGCAGCTTTTGCAACAGCGAGCGAAACGCCGAGGATGGCGTTGGCGCCGAGGTTCGATTTGGTTTCGGTGCCGTCGAGAGCGAGCATGGTTTCGTCGATCTTGATCTGGTCGAGAGCGCTCATGCCGATGAGGGCTTCAGCGATGGGGCCGTTGACGTTGGCAACAGCTTTGGTAACGCCCTTGCCCATATAGCGGCTCTTGTCGCCGTCGCGGAGCTCGAGAGCTTCGTTTTCGCCGGTAGAGGCGCCCGAAGGAACGGAAGCGCGACCGAATGCGCCTGACTCGAGGATTACGTCAACTTCAACAGTGGGATTGCCTCGGGAATCGAGGACTTCACGACCAATGATTTTTTCGATTTTCATAATGTTAATCTATAATAGAATTGATTGTTCTTACTTGCTGTATTAAGGAAACCCGTTGTTGTTGGGCGCCACAAAGATACGAAATCCAGAAGCGTTTTGCAATAGAATATGTGCAAATTTTATTAAAGAAATCTGCACGTGACCGCTTCAGGCTCCACGGCTTCTAAAAAACGCGCCTCACGGTGCTTTGACGCTGATAGTATGCTGATTAACAATGAATTGTACGGACGCGATTCTTCGCGTCCACTGCGTAAAATGCATTTATCCAGCGAATATGACGGGGTGGACGTGAAGAATCACGTCCGTACTAATCGGCTGAATCACTGTATATTAAAACTATACCCCTGATTTTACCGACCCTGGCGAAGCCGTGGAGTTTAGCTTCCCTCAAAGAGTTTCCTAAAGAGTTTCAGCTTACAGCGATAATTCTCAAATAGAAAATGCGATGAAAGCCGCGGCGATTGCTTAACTTTGCGGACGGAAAAAGAAATAAGTACGAATAATGAACAAGATAAAGATATGGGTAGAGGCTATGCGCTGTCTCTTATACACATCTCCGAG
>UROS01000017.1 GCA_900549445.1 uncultured Porphyromonadaceae bacterium
GTCTTGGCCTTGGCTTCCTGATAAATTGTGGGTTCTTTCATAGTGATAACGGTTATTTTTCCGCAAAGATAATACGGGAATTGGCGGAGACCATTGCGATAATGTCGCTTTTTTCAAATCGGGGTGAAAATTTTTATTGCTGTCCGATAAAACTCAAATATCGCGAAAAAGCATGGCCGAACGCTGAATTTACGGTGCTCGGGCATGTTTTTTTCATTTTACAAGCCCCCTCAGCAGAAAATGATGGGTCGGGCAGGCTCCGCGGCTGCCGCCCGGGATCAAGGCGTCGCAGCTCCGCCGCTCGCCTTGATTTTTTGAGGGGGATATTGTCCCACCGCTTCGCAGTGGGTTCAAGAGACCTCGCGCCTCGCGGCGCTTTTTCGTGCGAAATCCTCGCATAGGACTTCCTGATCCACAATAGTGTGCATCACAACAATGAGAATGTTCAGAAAATAAGTGTAAAAGCGCCGTGAGGCGCGGGGTCTTTGTAACCCATTGCGGAGCGAAGCAGCTGTGGGACAGACGAATCCGCCCCTATTCTCGAGGCGAGCTGAGGTGCAGCTCTGCCACCGACAACATTATAATATATTCGAGATTAAGTAAAACAACATTGCGCATCTCCCCACTGGTAATCAGGTAGTTGCCTCGACTATGGTTGTCATGAGGGCGTGGGGACGCCTCGGGCGGGAACAGGAGCGGAATATTGCCTATTTGCCGCGGCGGAGGCGGCGTGCGATTGTTTTATGGAGGTTTGCCGATTCTTTGTCGCCGGCTTTGGCATAAGCAACTGCAAGATGTTCATGGAGGGGTATGCTGTCTTTCCGGAGGTCGAGAGCTGCGAGGTAGCGGTCGATTGCATTGAGCCAGTCGGACTGCTCTTCGTAGACCGCCGCCATAACCATCAGTGCATCAAAGTCGGAGGGATTGGCCGCAAGGAGTTGCCGCAGTGCGGAAATCGCTTCGCCGTATTGCTGCATGCTTTTCAATGCTTTCGCTTTCCCCATAAGTGCAGAATCGAATCCGGGACTGAGCGCCAAGGCTTTGTCGAAGTTGGCGAGAGCGGCCTGAGGCATGTCGTCCTGAAGGCAGTCGTCGCCGAGCGAGGTGTATTCCAAAGCCATGCGGCGGAAACGAGAGCTGTCGCACTCAATTTTCTCCTCCAGTTCCTTAATCCTTTGCTGCAGACGGTTAACGAGGGTGAACTTGCGGCGCGCATAGCGCATGGCCACGGGGTTGTCGAGCACGCTGCCGCTGCGGAGACCTTCAGCGAAATAATCGAATGCGCGGGCAAAGTCGCCGGCATCGGCGGCTCTGACGGCCTCGGCATAGGAGCTGTCGGCGTGGGCTTTCTCGAGGGCACCGTTTATGAGAAGGGGATCGTTGAACGTGCGCGAGAATCTTACGATGGCGGGATTGACGAAGATGTCGCGCTCTGCCACGGTAGACCGGAGCTTCTAGCCCTCCAGGCTGCGGCAACGCGACAGCGCCACGTAGGTCTGACCACCTGCGAAGGCACCGGTGCCGATGTCGATAATGGCGTTCTCGAAGGTAAGTCCCTGGCTTTTGTGGATAGTGAGCGCCCAAGCGAGCTTTAAGGGGTACTGTGTGAAGCTGCCGAGTTCTTTTTCAATTACCTTGCGGTTTTTACTGTCGTAGTCGTAGCGGATATTCGCCCAGCGCTCCGGCTCTACGGTGTAGGTGTCGCCCGATTCGAGCTCCACCTCCAGAGTGTCGGCGCTGAGAGTCCTGACGGTGCCGAGGGTGCCGTTGACCCAACGGCGCTCGCGGTCGTTTTTCATAAACACCACCTGCGCGCCCTCCTTGAGCGACAGCTCCATATCGGTGGGGAGGCTGTTTTCGGGGAAATCGCCCTTGATCTCGCCGGTGAAGGTGAAGAGCGGACGGCGGATGGCGTCGAGGTGCGACTGGTTGATATAGTCGACCATGTCGCGGCGCGAGGCGAGGGTCATCGCCATCTTTCCGTTGCCTTCGAGACCGTCTATGGCGGCCTGCTGGCGATAGCGGGCATTGAGGGTGGCGATGTCGGCCGGGGTGATCTCCGCCACCCTCATGCGGTCGAGAAGTTCTATGAACTCCGCCTGATTCTGGCGGTAGACCTTGCGCAGTTCTATCGGCACGAGGTTGATTTCGCTGAACGCCTTAGCCGAGAAGAAGTAAGGGTTCGGGTAATAGCGGCGGAGGATTTCGCGCATGTCGGCGGTGACCACCGGCTCGAGCTGGAACACGTCGCCCACGAGCAGCATCTGCTTGCCTCCGAACGGCTCGCGGTGGTTGCCGGAATAGTGGCGCAGGAGCTTGTCGATGAAGTCGATGAGGTCTGCCCTCACCATCGAGATCTCATCGATGACTATCAGCTCCAGCTCCTTTATGAGCCTGACCAGATGGCCGGGATATTTCATCCGGCTCTTGAGGCGGTCGCGTGCGAAATCGGGGTCGTCGGGAAGAATCGGACGCAACGGAATGCGGAAAAAGGAGTGAAGGGTCATGCCTCCGGCATTGACAGCGGCGATGCCCGTCGGGGCGAGCACCACGCACTTCTTGCGGGTATGGGAGGTGATATAGCGCAGGAATGTCGACTTTCCGGTGCCTGCCTTACCGGTCAGAAACACGCTCTGGCGGGTGTAATTGAGCAGTTCCCAGGCTTTCTTAAACTCGGGATTCTCGAGGTCGATGTTCTCATCATCAGAGCGTGACTTACGCGACTTCCGTTTCATGGGGGTGCAGAGGTTAAAAAAGAAAACAGCAGGACTGTAAGCCGGGTTATGTCGCTCCGCCACTTCCCCCACACGGAGGGGTTGGACGAAGCGGTCAGTCATTTATCTACGCGGATTGTCGCCAATCCGCTCCAGCAGCCTACCCCCCGGCAATGGACGAGCAGCCCTTGAATGCCGGTATACTTGGCCTTGCAACCCATAAGACGTGCGGCATCCCGCATTGCTGCGGAATCCGGTGAGCTCTTACCTCGCCTTTTCACCCTTACCCGGCGGCTCCCGGAGGCGCCGCGGGCGGTTATTTTCTGTCACGCTGCTCTGCCGTCGCCGACAGCTTTCCGTTAGAAAGTATGGTGCTCTATGTTGCCCGGACTTTCCTCTCACCGCTCATACGTCGGCGAGCGACTGACCGTCCTGCTGCTTTCCGAGAGTACAAAGTTACAAAAAATCCTGTAAACACCCGCTTCCGCCCTACGTTTTTCAGGGCTGATTACAGCGATGCGGCACGCTCCTGCTCCTCCTCGGGCTCCGGGTCGGGAAGCACGGTGACGCGGGTGTCTTTGTTGACCAGCGCCTTCACCTTGACAATCGACTCGTTGTGCATGCGCATGCAACCGTGGGAGCGGCGCCCGGGCACGGAATATGGCGCGTTGGTTCCGTGGATTCCGATTCCCCAGAATCGCGGGGTGAAGAGCGAGATGAAAAATGGCCCGTAGCACTTGTCGTCGGTGTCCTTGTAGGTCCAGTCGGTGGAATTGTAGATGCCGACAACCTTGAAGGTGCCCTCCGGGGTACGGCAGTCGTCCTCCGAGCGCTTCTGTCCGCGGTTGCGGGAAGCGCAGACGGGGTAGCGCGCGAGCGTGTCGCCGAGCGCGTTGCACACGTAGAGCCTCATGCGCGGCTTGTCGACCGTTACGTGGCGCGGCAGGCTCATGCGGCCCGGGACGGAGGAGACGGGGCTGTCGATCACGTCCCAAAGCTCGTCGTCGATTTCAGGGAACACGGGCTTTCGGGTGCCCTTGTAGCGCGCGATCACCTCCTCGAGGAGCTCGCCGAACACGGGGACGGCGGCATCTGCCTCCGGTGCTTCCGGTGAGGAACCGTCAGCCGCCGCCGGAATACCCGTAATCGCCGCTGCGGCAAGCATTAAACAGAGGATAAAGTTTTTCATTCCGCAAAGTTAAACCTTTTTCGCCATGCCGGAAAATGCAGGGGGCAAAAAAATTATGCGAAAAAACTTTCGTGAACAAAAAAATTATTCTAACTTTGCAGTCGCAAAAGCCACGGGGTGTAGCACAGTTGGCAGCGCGCCACGTTCGGGACGTGGAGGTCGGAAGTTCGAGTCTTCTCACCCCGACCCAATCAAGGGTTAATCTCCTGCAAATCAAAAAAATTTGCAGGAGATTTTATTTATCTTCGGGCACGGCTCTTTCATTTAAAACGGATCAATAGCGAAAACCGGTCGAAATGTTAAAAATTCGCGTGCCTTGGCTAACGCCGGTTTCGAGGCGTCGCGCCCTCCGGGGCTCGCCTCGAGTGTGGAGGGACGACGGTCAGCCCCACAGTTCCGCTTCGCTCCGCTGTGGGTTAAGTTATATCGCCCTTCCGGGGCTTTTACGATGTTTTTTAACAACCGCTTTTATACATTGGGCCCTTATTCGCGTCGTTGTGTTGCATAGGCGTTAGCCAACGGCGCCGGGCTTCGTTTTTCGCCGACACGCTTTATCCGTTTATGAGATAGTCTCCGCTGTAGGTCAGGTTTATTTTGCGCTCGATATCTTTTAGCGTTATGGTTCCTTGCGATAATAGGCTCATGTTTACTAAAAGATATATAGTATTAGTAGTATCTGAAACTTGATAAAATGTCTCCGGACCAAACAAGTTGATCATCATTCTTTGATAGAATTTAAATCTGCGGCTTCCGGAGGTCCTATTGACCTTTTTGTTCTTTATGTCTTTGTCGAGATCCGGTGCCGCAACGAAACCAAAAGACACTAAAGGATTCTTGCGAAAATATTCTAACATAATTTCGATACATGAACGCACTATCGTGCGTGGCTCAAAGTCGTTGGTCAGTAAAGAATATCGGTTTTTGCTTTTTTCAACACCTTTCCAATAGAATTTCAATCCCCAGAATTCATTTTCAAAACCCTCTACTTCCACAATATATCGCTTGTTGCTTTTACGTGATCGAAACGTCCATAAATCAATAATGCGAAGTGAACCTGGGTCCTTACTCCGCATTATGTGTTTGGGCGTATAATATCCTCTCTGATATGTCACGGGAGCAAATATTGATACGAAGGTATGCGCAGTCGCTGTCGTTCTGCGCCTGTCACGGGCTTAAGCTTTATCTGTAGCTCCGGCTTATCCATAGTTTTACCACGACCTCCATTTTGACTCATGGACGTCATCGACAATGCTGTTTTTTTCGATACTTTCATGATTTTAAAGATTAGAGTTCGTTTATTGTTAGTACAAAAGTACGATTTATTTTTTTACACCACAAATTTTTGAATGGATATTTTCTTTTGTTATAAAACGTTGCGTCAATGCTTTAGGTTCGGTGCCCGTAGGCACAAAGATTTGTTACCGTTCAGTCCACTTTCATAAGGTCGGTCATGAAGCGGTCGCTCAGAAGCCAGTTCGACTCGGGAATGGTAAGGACGCCGTTGTCGAGGCGCATATTGCCCGACGCTACGTGAGGGGCGGCGCAGGAGATAATATGGTCGGCGGCGGCTGAACCGAAGCGGGCCCCGGCTTCGGAAAGATGCAGCCCGCGCGAGGTGCGCAACGCAGTGATGATGAAATCGTTGAGCCGCTGGTCGGGAGTTTCCTCCTCAACAATCGCCAGCTCTTTGCCTCCGCGGGATATATATTCCTTTATATTGGCGGGATTATAGCTGCGGCGTGTGCCTGAGAAGGAGTGGGCCGAGACTCCGAGTCCGAGATACGGACGGTCGAGCCAATAGTTGCTGTTGTGGATTGCGCGGTGGCCTTCGAGGCAGAAGTTGGATATTTCATAGTGACTGTATCCGGCGGCACGGGTGGCCTCGGTAAGACAGGCATACATGTCGAGTGCGAGTTCTTCGGACGCTTCCTTCACT
The DNA here is from genome assembly GCA_900549445.1 of uncultured Porphyromonadaceae bacterium. GTDB lineage: Bacteria > Bacteroidota > Bacteroidia > Bacteroidales > Muribaculaceae > Duncaniella. The sequence goes on from UROS01000017.1 coordinate 5,840, forward strand.
TTTCCCGCGCTGCGCATAGCCCACAGGCGAGTGCCCTCCTCGTAGGACAGGAGGTAGCACGACAGATGTGGCGGCCGGAGGCTGAGAAGAGTATCGAGCTGACGGCGCCACGAATCGAGAGTCTGCCCCGGAAGTCCGTAGATAAGATCGCAACTCAGTTCGGAAATGCCGGCGCGGCGCAGGTTTTCTATGGCGGCTACGGCCTGCGCGGCGGTGTGACGGCGCCCTACGGAGCGTAGCTGGGAGTCGTCGAACGACTGCACGCCCATCGACACCCTCCCGATCGGGGAATCAGCCACCCATTGCGCCCACGCCGGGCTGACATCCTCGGGATTCGCCTCTATAGTGTACTCCCCGGAAGGGACGGGAAGGGTTTCCACGAGGGAAGCGAGCAGCGGAAGCGGGAGCACGGAAGGGGTGCCACCACCTATGTAGACGGTTTCGACCGGCTCTGTCAGCTCATCTTTTCTCGAGTGCCATTCACCGGATATTGCCCCGACATATTCCTCCATCATCCCGCGCCGGGGCGTGGAGAAAAAGTCGCAATAAGCGCACTTCGAGTGACAGAACGGTATGTGGACGTAAAGACCTGCCATAACACTAATCAGACTTTTCCGCAGAATTCCCTGAAATTGCAGAAGTTGCATGCATGGTCGTCGGTTGCCTGGGTAAACGGGACGGAGGGATCGAAAATCTCGGAGATTTTCGCGCGGAACATGTCCATGAACTCACCGTTGATCTGCCGGTAATCGATGATTTCCTCCCTGTTGACCGTAATCGGCCGGACTCCGTCTACTGCGATGGTTTTCAACAGATACACAAGCGGCTCTATCGGCCCGCTGTAATTGTGGCGTGCGGAGTAGGCGTTGCAGTAGAACATAAGCTGGAGAACCGCCTTCTGGCGCGTTGGAGACGAGCCGTCGAACATGTCTTTCAGCCCCTTGAGCGCAATGACGTCGCTGCCGGTTTTGTAGTCGATCAGGCGGATGAGGCTGCCGGAGGGACTGTCGGGGTTCACGCGGTCCACGCGGTCGATAAACTGACGGATGTTGATTTCGAGTTCCGGTGAAATCCGCATCGTGCCGGAGATTTCCTCCTCGGCTGCCATGAATATGAAAGGAGTTGCCTTAAGATCGGCTCTCAGAATCTGCACCACGAACTCGCGGATCAATTCGCCGAGAATCCTGGCCTCGCCCCGCAGAGGCGTGAGGTCGCCGTCGGGCATACGGTTATAGAGCCTGTTGATGCTGGCGGTAATGATCGGATCGATTTTATGAGGAGAGGAAATGTAACTGTCGAGGAAGCGGCTGTCGATGTATTGTTCGCCATTTTTTCCGGGAGGCATGTAAATATGCTGGAGTACTTCGTGGACAACCGAGCCGTAGGTGCCGCTGTCCATGAAATCGGTTATCTCGTTGTCGGTACGGTAACCTTCGACGTACTGAAGGTAGAAGTTCAGCGGGCAGTCGATATATGTGTTGATCGACGATGCCGACAACCGGCGTCGGAGCTTTTCAGGCGCATTTGAGCGGAAAAGGTCGAGTTTCGCCATTACCTCGCCGGATTTCTGCACGGTAATCGTGCTGTCTGTTACCGTAGGATTGGCAAACGAGGCGGCACGGTGGCGGATATGCGCCTCGGGATAGAGATATATCAGCTGAGCCAGATAGCGCGATATTTCGTTTGATTTTCCGCCCACGGTGCGTGCATCGTAGAGGAATTCCACCTGTCGGGCACGTGATATGAGGCGGTAGAAATAGTAGGCGTAGATCGACTCCTGGAAGTCTTCGGTTGCCATGCCATATCCGCGGCGCAGAGCGTCGGGAATCATCGAACGGGTATAGTGACGGCGGGGAAAAATACGCTCGTTCATCGACAGCATTATAATGTTGTCGAAATCGAGGGCTCGGGTTTCGAGCACTCCCATTATCTGCAGTCCCTCGAGAGGTTCGCCGGTGAATCGCACGGACGACGACGGGAGCGCTCTTTCGAGTAACTTGAAAAACGTCAGCTCCCTCATCGGAATCTTCCATTGGTCTATGGCGAGTTTCAGCTCTTCGAGAGCGGTCAGGTAGCCCTGCATGAAATAAATGTCAATCTTGTTTTCCGCAACGGCCGGAGCTCCGTCGCCATCCGTACTATCGCTCTGCAGCAGCTCGAGAAGGCCGGTAACGAGGTTGTGGCAGTAAGTGTAGACGGCCTCGATGTCGGAATCGTCGACAATCGGGGCGAACACGCACCTGAGGCGGTCGAGCCCGAACAGACCGTCGGCTGGTGTCGCATCCCTGTCGGCGAGAAGAGAGGCGGAAACTGTATAGAGGCGTTTTTTTCTGAGTCTGTCGATTATACGGGTGCATTCGTCGGGAGCTATGGCCTGCAGGATGGGATTGGTGGCGAGATCGCGGACATCCTCATAATAAAAACATTCTTCGCCTTTCACTATCCTGGCGCGCATGTGCAGGGATATAATCTTACTCATCAGCGAGGCTATGGTAGTCTGCCTGAGGGGGAATCCCATCGTGACGTTGATTTTAGAAATCTCGTCGGGGATGGAGTGAACCAACGGTATGAACAGATTCTCTTCCGGGAGCACCACAGCGGTGTCGATGGCATTGCTGCGGTTGGCGATAGTGCCGTCGGCAGCCCAGCGGGTTAGCGTTTCGGCGGCTTCCTTCACCATTCCGGCACGCGAGGGTACACCGGTAACGGTTATTTCCGGGAAATCCGTCATCGGCTCCTCCGGAAGCGGGTAGAGCGAACGGAATTCTTCCACGTATTTGCGAAGGAACCGCATGGCCTTGTTCCCTTCCAGGCGGTAGGCGGGCGAATTATAGTCCCAGTAAAAATCGGCGAGACCTTTTGCCTTGAGTTTTTCGAAAATCGACACTTCGGCGATCGAGAGCACATTGAAACCGACAAACACGTAACGCCGGTAGTAGAACTCCTCTGCGGAAAGCGAGCCGATTTTCTCAACGGCGTTTCTCACCGTCATGCCGGAGCTGCAGAGACCGCGGGCTGAGAGTTCCTTTTTGAAATTACAGAAGAGGCGGTCGAGCACCATCCATAGTTTCAGGAACTTGCCGTGGGGATCACCGTCGGTCACTTTTTCGGGGAAATGGTTCCAGAACCGCCGGTTATAGTTTTCGTTGTGGTCTTCGCCCCAAAAGCGGCGGATTATCTCGCGCTGCTCGTCGGTGAGATAGTCGGCGCTTATTTCCTTAAAATCCCTCAGATTCACAAAGAGCTTGTGGGAATCCACCAGATAGCGGTCCACGTCGTTGAAGTCGTTGATGAGGATATCGCCCCAGTAAAGAAATTTGTCGAAAGAGGGAAGCGCATCACTGTCGCCGTTAAGGCGGCAGTATTCCTTATATATAATGAAGAGCTGCTCGAAACGCGAGGCTTCGATGGAGTCGGAAAAATCGGCCATCATCTCGCTGATGGTGAGCACAGCAGGCATCACTGGAGTGTCGGTGCCCATCGACTCGGTGAGATAATACCGGAAGAAATCTATGCATCGCTTGTTGGGAAACACGAAGCAATAATCTATCAGGTTTTCGCGCTCGTTGGCGTAATACGTCTGCGCCACCTGCTTAAGGAAGGGTATGCAACGGCTGCTTGGCATACTACTGTTTTATAAGCATTATCACTTTCACGGCGAGGTCGAAATTCACGAGCTTGCCGTTGGCGTTTCCCGCAATATCGGCGGCAGCCTCGTTCATCACCCTGATGAGAGGTTCAGCGTTGCGTTCGGTTATGAATCGCGCGAATCGGGTCGAGAACTGCCTTTCGGCAGAGTTGAGATAGTTGAGGTCGGGAACGTTGAAATTGAAGATAAAGTTTTCTCTCACAAGGCGCTGGCAGTAGTCATAGAACTTTATTTCCTGCTCTCGGCCGAGGGCGGCGATGTCGGAGGCCCAGGCCTTGAGTTCTTTCACGTCGCGCGAATAGGCTTTGCGCATCAGTCCTACGAAGAGGTCGAAAAACATTCTCGACATACGGGTGGCGTCGAGCTGTGCAACGGCGGCACTCATGCTGCCGTCGGCTATATGGGCCAGCGCCATGGCCTCGGCCGGATCCACCCCTTTATTTTCAACGAGATAATGAGCTATCACACTGTCGCTCAGACGCCTCATCTCCATCGGACGGCATCGGGAACGGATTGTGGGCAGTATGGAGGAGGCATCGTCCGACACGAGTATGAAAATCGTGTCGGCAAACGGTTCCTCAATGAGTTTAAGGAGCTTGTTGGCAGTCTGCTCGTTCATCTTTTCGGGGAGCCAGATGAGCACAATCTTGTAGCGCGCCACGGTAGTGGTCACACTCAACCGGCGTTCGAGCTGCTCGCTTTCCGACACATAGATGACCGGCTGGGCGTTTTTCTTTTCGAACATCGTTGTCCATTTCTCAAAGCTCATGAACATGTCGGAACTCACGAATTCGCGGAATTCCGTCATATAATCGTCGGAAACGGGCGCCTTGAGTTTCTCTGTCTTCACCACCGGAAACACGTGGATTGTGTCCACATGGTTAAACGACTCATGCTGACGGCATGCCGGACACTCGCCGCAGGAGTCGCCGCCGGGAGTAGGATTCTCGCAATGAAGGTATTGCGCGAACGCTCGCGCCAGTGCGAACTTGCCTATTCCGGCAGGCCCGTGGAGCAGTATGGCGTGAGGAATTCTCCCGTCGGCCACGAGATTGCGCAACTGCGTTTTGGTTGTTTCATGAGCGGGAATGTCGCTGAATTTCATAGCATGTCGCGGAGTATGTCGAGCGCGGCGGTTATGGTCTCTTTATCCGCTGTCTGGTCTGTAAGCGGAGAGCCGGGGGCGCTCAGAAGAGTGAAATTAATGGAGCCTGTCGTGTCGTTTTTCTTATCGTGGCTCATCAGTTCGAGCAGACGCGGGTAGTCACTGCACTCTATGGCGGGAAGCGGGGCGGCCGGATAGCCAAGTGTCGATGCTCCGTAGTTCGATTTCAGGAACCGCGCCATGCGGCTGAGTTCTTCCGAAGAAAATCCGAGTTTAAGATGCGATATGATCATTTCGGAGAGAAGTCCGAAAGCCACGGCATAACCGTGGGGCAGCGGTTCGCCCTTTTCGTGGCTCATCGACTCGAAGGCATGGCCGGCGGTATGGCCGAGGTTGAGTGCCCGTCGCAGTCCTTTTTCAAAGGGATCGGCGTCGACAATACGTTTCTTTACCATCACGCTGTTACGTAGCATTTCGAGCATCAGATCGGGTGAGATTTCTGCCACGTCGGTTGCAAGCAGGCGCCGGTATTCGGCAGCATCGGTCAGCAGGGCGTGTTTCAGCATCTCGGCATAGCCCGAGAGCAGTTCATGGTGCGGGAGCGTGGCGAAAAAGCAGGTGGATATGATAACCGCATCGGCGGGAGCAAAAACACCTACTTCGTTTTTGAGTCCGTGGAAATTGATTCCGGTCTTACCCCCCACTGCGGCGTCTACAGCTCCTAAAAGTGTCGTCGGAACGTTCACGAACCTCACACCGCGTTTGAATGTAGCGGCCGCCATGCCGCCGATGTCGGTGAGCATGCCGCCGCCCGCGTTGATGACCAGCGACTTTCGTGTGGCACCGTGGTCAACGAGATGGCTCCAGATTGAAGCGAGAGTGTCGAGATTCTTCGCATCGTCACCACTCGGAATGGTTATCAGGTCGGTATTGCCGGGCAAACCAAGCTGTGGCACCACAAGGCTCGCGGTGTTGGCGTCGGCAATCACGTGGAAGCTCGCGGCGCCCGACTCCGCCATTATGCGGGCGAGCTCTGCGTTAACATTGTTCGTAAAAATCAGTTGCTGGCTCATTTCGAGGAGATTATGGATTGTTTCATTGTTTCAAGAAGCCGTGGAAGTGATTCGGCGAACTCGGGCATGGAATCAAATACCAGGTCAGCGCCTGCGTCAATCATGGCACGGCGGGGAATCGGGCCGGTTGTGATACCGACGGTGAATGCTCCCGAGCGATGACCGGCTTCCACGCCGAGCGGTGCATTTTCTATCACTATCGACTCAAAGGGACTTACTCCGGCTTTCTCCATTGCACGCAGAAATGGCTCGGGATTCGGCTTGCCATGCACCACGTCGCGCGACGTTATCCTCATGCCCGGCTCAAACGCAGCGGGGAAGTCGGATTCTATACGGTTCAGAAGAGTGTTTTGCCCCGATCCGGTCACCAGCACACGCTTTATACCGTTTTCACGGAGAGTATCGAGCATTGCGCGCGCTCCCGGCATAGGGCCAACAGGCGGCAATTCTGTAAAATACACCGTTTTACGCCGGTAGAGTTCCTTTATCTCTTCTTCTGTGGCATCGCGGTTGAATGCACGGTTGAAGATAATATTGATTGTGGAGGCTCCTGTGCGGCCCTCATAGAGGTAAAATTCATCGCGGTCGGCTTTTATGCCGAGTTCGGAAACCATGCGGAACCATGCCGCCGTGTGGTTGGGCATAGAATCGTAAAGCGTGCCGTCCATGTCTATAAGAGCTGCTTTCGGGTCGATTCCGCCGACGCCGGAGCGGTGCAGGTAGCTCGCTATAGCTGTAGTATATATTGAGGATTCCGTTGTCTTCATTTTTTCTTCTTTTTGTTTTTCTCCTTGTTGTCGGGCTGCCGGAGCTGCACTGCCGGTTGCGGAGGTGCTGGCAGCACGCCTTCTTTTATGAACAGAAGCGAGTCGGCATGCGAGATCGTATCGTTAAGTTCCGAATCGCCGGCCCTTGACACCGCCGCCGGATCTGCCGGGATACGGAGGGAGGTGGCGGAATTGTCGGCTTTGGCTGCGCGGCGGAATATGTTCTCGATACGGTTCACGAGGTTTATGCGTGTGGTGTCGGCAATAGCCATCTGCACTCCGGCTGATTTCTCGTTGAGTTTCGCACGCCCGAGTCGCACCTTGAAGTTGTCGGCATTTCCCTTCAGATTTATACCGAATCTGAACGGGAGCGGTGATTTGAGCACTGCCACGTGGTAATTGAAATTCATGGCGAGATCGTTTGTGCCCATCACTCCGAGCTTATAACGGTCAATGTCGAACATGAACGGGAACATCTCGAGATATGAGTCTTTAACCACCATCTCCACGCTCATGTGGTCTATCATGTTGCGTTGTTTGTTCTTGAACAGGAGCCATTTGGAAACAGTGCGGAAGGTTTCGGCATCGAGCAGCACGAGGCTGTCGCCGGAAATCTTGATTGCAGCGGTGAGCGACGGTATGTCGATATTCATCATGGAATCGACACTCGAAGCAGCGGCGATGTCGGCATTGATTATGCCTGAAATGTCGCGTAGCAGCGGCATGAGCGAATCGACGGCCGGCACGAATTTCATGAATTTCTCTATATGGAAATCATTGATTTTCACGCCGAATGCGAATTTCAGGCTGTCGATTGCCGGGGCGGAGTATAGCGCAGAAAGGTCAACGCTGCCTATGTCGGTGCGTGCGCGCAGTGCGTGGAGATTAATGGCGCCGTCGAGCACCATCAGCGAACCGGTAAGATCGTGGAGCAGCAGATCGGAGTAGATGACGTTGCGGGCCCTTACGTTGAGGAGAGCGTCGATGTTCGACGGCACCACTATAGCTGTTGCGGCCTCCGGCTGCGCGGCATTTTCAACCGCTTTCTGCAAAGCTATCTCATTTTCCGAATCGGGGATAGTCACTGAGTTCCTGTTGGCGGAGTTCGCGAACGCCGCTCCTGCGAATGCAGCTGCCGAAATCTGGTTTATGTCGATAGTATCGCAATCGAGATCGAAAGCAATGTCGAGAGCCTCACCACGCCGCGAGGTCAGAGCCTTGGTTATGTTGCTTATCGAGCCGTTTATAAGGAAATCGCTGTTGCCCATGCGATAACGGGTGTCAGAGATGGTCACCTCGTCGGTGTTGAATTCCAAGTTGAGATCCGAAAGCACATTTTTTACCGGGAAATAAGGAGTAAACACTCTCGCCTTCTCTGCCTTTACCACACCCTCGGCATTCCACCGGCGCAGCAACCGGCGGGTTGAATTGTCGAGTTCGAAATCCACGTCGGCGGAGTTGTGATTCACGCTTTCATTGCTCTGGCGCCGCATCCGGGCTTTACGGCCGATTCTGCGGGCCTCAGCATAGACGGAGTCGGGCGACATTCCGGGATGGCGGGCGGCAATGGAATCCATTCTCGCCCTCATTCTCTTACCGATTTTCAGAGGTGCCGGATGCGCGGTGAAAGCCATGAACGCTTTTTTGAGCGAAGCCCGGTTCAGACGGTCGCCGTAGAAAGCCCGTCCGGCATATATGTCGGCATGAAGCAGCGGCTGACGCGAGTTGCCGTTGTAGCGGCGCAGTGATGCACCGATCGTAACATCGCGCAACCGTATACGGGTGGAATCCTCGTCGCTCCGCATGGTCAGTAGTTTGCCCGAAATTCTTCCGCCTATGGGATTGATGACCGTAGTATCGGAACTCGACGCCTTGTTTTGCGCTCCTACCCCGACTTTCCAACGGCTGCCCTCTATCTCCATTCCAGGGGAGAAAAAGGATATGGAATCAACTGTGAGCGATGCTGTAAGCAGTGAATCGGCCTGAATTTTCCCATTGTTTATTTCGGTGTCGGTACCGAGCCGGAGTTCTGCTTTGTCGGTAAAAAATTTCGCCGAGGCATCGTTCATTGCAAAATAGAAATTCTTCAGCGTGGCATCACCTTTCAGGCTTATACGATGGAATTTGTCGGGAGCAAAATAGCTCTGCCGGAAAGCGAAACCGCAATCAGTGCGCAACTCGCCCTTAAGCGAGAAAGGCAGTCGGGAAGTAAGGAGCTTCGGAAGGCGTGCCATAGAAATTCCGCCCTTAAAAGTGCCTTTTGCGGCAGGATCGCTGACGGGGGTGGTGATGTCGGCATTGAGTTCGAAACCTACGCCCTCCCCTATCATGACGAGTTTCTTTAAGTTGACAACCGAATTGTCAGGATTCGTACCGTCGACGGTAGCCGCAGCATCGAGTTCCAACTTTTTCAGGATTAGATTGTCGTATTTCGCCTCCGAGGGGGGAACATTGAGCGAGAGCGCAAATGACGGGATGCTGTCTATAGCGGGACGGTATGGCCGGGTAAGCGAGATGTCGGCTTTCAAGGCCATATCGGTCTGAATCTTCGCAAGCTCCCCCTGCATGCCGGCGGGAATTATTGCCAGAATGTCGTTGAACCGAGTGAGCGGCAGCTCAAAATCGAAGGCGCTCACGGTGAGAGTGTCGGCAAAATTGACCGTTGCAGAGGTCACAGCCGTCACCTCGGCAAGCCCGGTCTTCACACGGTCGAGCGTCAGAAGCCACGGCTCGCGGTGATTCCAGTTTATTTCGCCTCCCAGGCCGAAACGCAGACCGTTTATGACAATGCCTGCCACCGTTGCCGACGAGAGGCCGCTTACTTCCAGTTTGTAAGATGGTGCATCCTTGCCTTTAAGACTTGCTGTTGAGAGATTTACCGTTATGTCGGTGGAATCCGGGAGCGAATAATAGCGTATGGGCATTCCACCCCGGATTTCGAAAGTTCCGAACGAAAAATCGGGTATTGTGAGCTCTTCCTGCTGTTTATCCTCCGGCTCAGACCCGGATCCGGGCACCACATCGTAGTTGGCGGTCTCGGCGGTGGCATTTACAAGATTCACACGAGGGGAATCAAAAATGATGTCGTAGAGCGCGATACGCCCTATCATGAGTTCCGGTACGTTTATGGCCGCATTGAATCCTCTGACGGAGGCAAGCGAATCGGACCACTGCGGGAGCTGACTTCTGGTTCCGGCAGGAAGACGCCGCAACGCGCGGCTCACCACGCTGAGATTGCGGACGTCGACCTCAAAACGCGGGAAGGTAGACCAGAAACTGAGTTCCACGCGGTCAATACTGACGTCAGCGTCGAGATATTCCGAAGCGGTTTTCTCCACAATGGGAGTGAGCCTGTCGGGTTTGAGATAGTTGACGGCTACGGTAAGGAGGATGCCCACAAGGAGCAGCAGGGCTACAACGGCAATGAGCACCCATTTCACGATGCTCTTCCACAGCGGTCTGCGTACCGGGGCGGGCTTGGGTTCAGTCTGGGGAGACGTTGACTTATCAGGTTCGGACATAGACAATAAAGAAGCTGATTGTTTTATTCGCCGCGTGGCGGACGGGCTGTAATGTGGAAACAGGGCTGGCGACGCTCGCATTTAACCCAAATTTTTCCCTCGTTGCGCATGGCAAACAATACTTCGGCGAGAACGCCCTTGAGGTCGTCGGTGCTCCGGGGCACCTCGTCGGTATTGGCGATGAAATTGGCGTAGGAGATGTCGAAGGTCGTGGCGAGCTGATGGACAGACGAGTCTATTGCGTTGGAGTTGCGGCGCCGGAGCTTAGCCACGGTACGCGGAGTCCGAAGCAGGCTCGTCACCTTAATGCGGTAGTCACCGCCGCCCCGGGCTGCGATGGTGTCGCGGAAACGGCGTCCGATTTCGTGGAGTGTGGCAGCAGCCTGCGGGACGAGATATGGCCGCGAGTATGTAAGCTTGTCGATGAAATAATCCTCGCAAGAGGTAATCTTAACAATGTCGCGCGACGGTTTCCAGTGGGAGCGGGTGTCGGTAAGAGGTTTAATCCCAATTTTCTCACCGTCGGCCCAATGCACGTAATTACTGTCGTTAAACACTTTGCGCAGGTCACGTCCTACGTAGTTTACCTTCATTTTCACCGTAGGCTCCGGCATGGAATCGAGACACTGCAGGTGACGGCTCACGGTGTCGGCGCTGAGGTCTTTCTCGCTAAGGGGGAGATCCTCGACTATGGTCTCGGACTCTGAATCCGGATCGACCTCAATCAGAAGGCTGTCGTCGTCGGTACTGCGGTCGGAGCCGTTGCTCCCTGAGCATACAACGGCAGTCATTATGCAGAAAAAAACTGCGGGGAGGACTATCTTCAGGGTCTTTTTCGGGCTGAATTTTCTATGCGCCATGGGTCGGACTATTCATTAATGGTTATACCGGCGAATTCAAGAGCCTCGATGCGCTCGCGGCAGGTGCCGCACTTTCCGCAGTGTCTTTCGCCTCCGCGATAACAGGAATAGGTGTGGGAGTAGTCAACGCCGAGATTTTTTCCGCGGAGGGCTATCTCCCCTTTGGTCAGGGAGGTGTAGGGGGCGAAAAGTTCAACATGCTCGTATGTCCCTTCTGAAATGGCCTGCGCCATGGCTGCAATAAAACCGGGGCGGCAGTCGGGGTAGATGGCGTGGTCTCCGGCATGGTTGGCAATCATCACCCGCTTCAGACCCAGGCTCTCCGCCAGGCCGGCGGCAGCTGCGAGCATAATGCCGTTGCGGAAAGGCACGACGGTCGATTTCATGTTAAGATCGTCGTAATTGCCCTCCGGAATGGCATCTGCGCCCTCAAGCAGGGAACTTTTGAAATTGCCGCCTATGAAACTGAGGTCTATCTCCCGGAGCGGAATATTGAGCCGGCTGCAATTGTAGCGCGCACACTCGAGTTCGCGAGACTCGTGGTTTGCTCCATAACGGCAGTATACGGCAACGGCTATGCGCCGGGCATAGTCGTAGAGCATAGTGGTTGAGTCCATGCCGCCCGACAACACGAGCAGCGAATCTTTTTCCGGTTCTTTCTTCATTTAGCAGACATGTTTACACGTTGGTTCATCGAAGCGAGCATCCTCGCCTTTACAAGTTCCTGATGAGAAGAGTCGCCGTGGTTTGCAAACGGATAAATGGATATGCCGCCGCGGGGAGTGAAAATCCCGGTCACCTCGATATACTTTGGATCCATAAGCCGTATGAGATCCTTCATTATGATATTCACACAGTCCTCGTGAAAATCGCCGTGGTTCCGGAAGCTGAAAAGATAGAGCTTGAGGCTTTTGCTCTCGACCATGCGCTCGCGGGGGATGTAGGAGATGATTATCCGCGCAAAGTCGGGCTGGCCGGTCTTGGGGCACAGGGAGGTGAATTCAGGGCAGTTGAAAGTGACCAGATACTCGTTGTCGGGATGCTTGTTGACAAAGGTCTCGAGTACGTCGGGAGCATATCGGTCGGGGTATTTTACAGCAGTATTGCCGAGCAGACTGACGCCGCTCAGCTCATTTTCATTTCTCATCACTAAGCACTTTTTATTCGATAACAAAGATACGAATAAATAGCGGAAATCCCTCGTGGAAAACAAAAAACTATTTTACCTCACAGGGAACGGTAATGACGGGGAATCAAAGTCGGTGGCCCAAATTATCTCACCATCGAGGCGAAGGGGACGGGTACAGGGGTGGCGAAGCTCATTTCCTTTCGCGTGATGGGATGCACGAAACGAAGAGTCTGGGCATGAAGCGCCATGCGGTGGATCGGCGACGATCCGGCTCCGTAGCGGCGGTCGCCGGCTATGGGGTGGCCGAGATCCTTCATATGGACGCGGATCTGATTCTTCCTGCCGGTGTCGAGCGACACTTCGAGCAGCGAGTATCCCCCACCCGACTTAAGCGTGCGGTAGCGCGTCACGGCAAGCTGCCCCTCTTCGGGATTATCGGTGGAATACACCTCGAAGCGCGAATTTTCGGCGAGATAGCTTCTCACTTCCCCATCGGCGGGTTCAACGACGCCTTCCACCACGGCAAGGTATTTACGTTCGAGCACCATATTGTTCCAGTTGTGCTGGAGCTTCTCCTTGGCCTCAACAGTCTTTGCGAAAACCATCAGTCCGGAGGTATCCCGGTCAAGACGGTGAACAATAAAGATTTTGTTGCGGGGGTCATGCCATTTCACGTATTCGCGCAGTATGCTGTAGGCGGTTCCCTCCTTGATTTTGTCGGTGCCCATAGAGAGAAGGCCATAGCCCTTGTTGACAACGAGTATATGCTCATCTTCGTAGACGAGTTTGAGGCGGCGGTTATAGAAAACGCGGAATTCACGGGTAAGATTCACCTCAACCTTGTCGCCCTGCTTAAGGGGTGTGTCGAACTGGCGGGTGGGCATACCGTTTACAGCCACCTGATTGTGGGCGAGAAACTGCTTTATGCCCGTGCGCTTGCGGTCGGGCATCGACGCAATGAGAAAATCGAGCAGGCGCAGATCGTCGGCACCGGCAATGTATGTCTCTATTACATCGGGGCGAAAGGGAGCTTTTCCCGACGCCGGATTGGTAGATTTTCGCTGCATCATGCTTTCTTTCTGCGGGTTGTTTTCTTTGGTTTCGCGTCCTGCTCCGCCATTATGGCGCGGACTTCGTCGAGCGTGAGGGCGGCGGGGTCAGCTACCGTGGGCGGAATCTTATAGTTGGTCTTCCCATGAGCGATATAGACGCCATAGCGGCCGTTGAGGATCCTTATTTCAGGCTCATCAGGGAAAGTTTTCACAATCTTGTTGGCTTCTTCAGTGCGTTTGGCATTGATGAGTGCAATAGCCTCGTCGAGAGTGATTGAGGTGGGGGCGAGATCCTTGGGTATAGAGACGAATTTGCCGTCGTGGCGGATATAGGGGCCGAAACGGCCGACGGCAGCCGTAACTGTCTTACCTTCGTACTCACCCACGGTGCGGGGGAGATCGAATAGCTTAAGCGCCTCGGCAAGAGTGATCTCAAATACAGACTGGTCTTTGCGAAGCGACGCGAAACGAGGTTTTTCGCCGTCGGTACCCGCGGTTCCGATCTGCACGACAGGGCCGAAACGGCCTATTTTAACCGAAACGGGAAGACCCGAGGCGGGATCGGTGCCGAGTATTCGCTCGCCTACCTTATGTTCGGTTCTTACGGAGTTTGCTTTCTCTACCTCGGGATGGAACAGATTGTAGAATTCGGCTATTTCCTTGTTCCAGATCTCCTTTCCTTCGGCAATAAGGTCGAATTTCTCCTCCATCTGGGCGGTGAAGTCGTAGTCGAGGATGTCGGGGAAATTGTCGGTGAGGAACTGGTTGACGATAACGCCGGTGTCGGTGGGTATGAGTTTGCCTTTCTCGGCGCCCACGGTCTCGGTTTTCTCAGAGGAGGAGACTTTACCCTTGTCGTTGAGGGTGAGCACCGCGAATTTGCGTTTGGTTCCGGGCTTCTCCCCTTTCGCCACATATTCGCGGTTCTGGATGGTGGAGATGGTAGGGGCGTAGGTAGACGGACGGCCGATTCCGAGTTCCTCCATTTTCTTTACGAGGGATGCCTCGGTATAGCGGGGCGGCTGGAGGGTGAAACGCTCGGCAGCGGTTACAGATTTTGCCTCGAGGATTTCGCCGGCAGTCATTGGCGGAAGAGCGGTTTCATCGTCGGTCATTTCCACATCGTCGTCGTTTCCTTCAAGATAAACGCGGAGGAATCCGTCGAACTTAATCACCTCGCCGGTGGCGGTGAAGTGCTCGGATCGGCGTGAGGGAGAAATGTCGACGGTGGTTTTTTCGATTTCAGCGTCGGCCATCTGCGAGGCAATAGTGCGCAGCCGGATGAGACGGTAGAGTTTTTTCTCACGGTCGGTTCCTTCGATTGTCTCCTTGTCGATGTAGGTGGGACGTATGGCCTCATGTGCCTCCTGGGCGCCCTTCGACGAAGTGTGGAACTTGCGCACGTGGAGATAATTGTCGCCGTGGTCTCGGCGGATGAGTGCCGAAATGGTGCCTATAGCAAGCTGAGAGAGGTTGAGCGAGTCGGTACGCATATAAGTAATGTAGCCCGCTTCGTAGAGTTTCTGAGCAATCATCATTGTCTGCGAAACTGTGAAGCCTAACTTGCGGGAGGCTTCCTGCTGTAGCGTCGAGGTGGTGAAGGGGGGAGCCGGTGATTTGCGGAGCGGTCTGACACTGACGTCGGTCACCTTGTAGGTTGAGCCGGCGCAGTCCTCGAGGAACTTGCGCGCGGCAGCCTCGTCGGGCAGACGGTGGGAAAGCTCGGCTTTGAGAGGGGCGTTGCTTCCGGGAACGGCAAACTGGGCCGTGACACGGAAGTAGGGTTCACTTCTGAAGTTGTTTATTTCGTTTTCCCGATCCACAATCAGCCTTACGGCAACGGACTGAACACGGCCGGCAGAAAGTGCGGGCTTTATTTTCTTCCAGAGCACCGGGGAAAGCTCGAAACCTACGAGGCGGTCGAGCACACGGCGCGCCTGCTGGGCATCGACGAGGTTCAGGTCAATGTCGCGCGGATTCTCAATAGCATGGAGGATTGCGTCTTTTGTGATTTCGTGGAACACAATGCGGCGGGGATTCTCCTTTTTCAGTCCGAGCACCTCGAAAAGATGCCATGATATGGCCTCTCCTTCGCGGTCCTCATCGGAAGCGAGCCATACGGTCTCAGCCTGGGAGGCTGCTTTTTTCAGCTCCTTTACGAGTTCCTTTTTGTCGGACGGAATTTCGTAAACCGGTGAAAAGCCATCGTTGAGGTCAATACTGATGTCTTTCTTCCGAAGGTCACGGATATGACCGTAGCTCGACATGACCTTGTAGTCCTTGCCGAGATATTTTTCAATCGTCTTGGCTTTAGCCGGAGACTCCACTATAACGAGGTTTTTCAACATATATAGGTATACTTTGAG
>UROS01000018.1 GCA_900549445.1 uncultured Porphyromonadaceae bacterium
TCCTGCTCCTTTACGGAGAATACCGCGACTTCTCGCAGTCGCTCATCATTCTCCTCAACATGCCCCTCGCCATGATTGGAGGCGTGCTGCTTCTGCGCATCACAACAGGAGAGCTCAACATTCCCGCCATCATTGGCTTTATCTCTCTGCTCGGCATAACTACCCGAAACGGCATGCTGCTGATTTCGCGTTACAACAAACTGCGCGACAGTAATGTAGCTCTTATAGAATGTGTGAGCCGCGGGTCAGCCGACCGCCTGAATCCCATTCTGATGACAGCACTCACCTCTGCGCTTGCGCTCATACCGCTCGCCGTCACGGGCGACCGTCCGGGCAACGAAATACAGTCGCCCCTGGCCATCGTGATACTCGGCGGCCTGATATCCTCCACCGCACTGAATATTTTCGTCATACCTCTCGTTTACTATCTCAGAGAAAAGCATAGAAAACCCCAAAGACATGAAACTGACTAAGAAACTACTGACACTTTCTGCAGCGGCCGTGGTGTGCACAGCCACCGCACATGCCGATAATTTCTCCGATATCCTGAACTACATCACGGCCTCAAGCCCGGAACTGAAAGCCGCCGTTGCCGCCAATCGCGCCACAGTCGAGGAGATGCGTGCCGAAAACAATCTTGCCGACCCGGAAGTGGAATTCAGTCGCGTATGGGGCACAAGGCCCGAATTCGGCAACAAATGGAGCCTCGACGTCTCGCAGTCGTTCGACTGGCCCGGAGTATACAAAGCTCGTTCTCGCGCGGTACGCGCCACTGAGAATTCGCTCAACTTCCTACACGACAGCAAGATAATAGAAACCCGCATGAATGCCCGGCTGCTGCTTATTGAATACGTGAACTGCAGGAAAAACATCGCCGCTCTCGAAGTCATACATGACAAATATTCAAATCTGAGCGACATATACCGTAAGGCGCTCGAAAAGCAGGAAGTAACACGGCTCGAATACAACAAAACCGTTATCGAGCATATGACAATCGATGCCGAGCTCGCCGCCGCCAAAGGCAAACTTGAGTCGCTTAAAGCCTCCGTCGAAGCCATGTGCGGAGGTTCCATTCCTTCAGGAATGCTCGATTCGCTTACAGAATATCCCGAACCTGATCTGAGCATACTCGCCATGAAGGAAGACGAACTACGCGCCTACATACTCGAACGCGACCCCGGAGTTGCGGCAGCGCGTGCCTCGGCAGAAGCCTCCGGAGCACTCGCTTCGGCAGCCAGACGAAGCCGGTTGCCCGGATTCTCGGTAGGCTTCGCTCATGAGACCGAGGGAGATGAGAATTTCAACGGTTTTTCACTCGGAATAACCCTGCCCTTCTTCTCTCAGCGCCACAAAACTCAGGCAGCAACGCTGCAGGCGGAAAGCATAGGGTTTGAAAACGACGCGGCCGTATCATCGCGTCTGGCGGAATACATATCCGCCCGTGCCCGAGCCATGGCTGCATCGGAGGCCATAGAGGCTTACCGTCCGGTCGTCACCGACGAGAATTTCGAGCTTCTTCAGAAAGCGCTCGACGGCGGTCAGATTTCATTGCTCGACTTCATTCAGGAAGAAAATTATTTCCTGCGCGCCCGCCAAAGCTATCTCGACGCCCAGTTTGACTATCACACTGCACTGGCCGAACTCATGCGCTATGAATAATCCGCCCGACAGTCCATATTACCTTGTTTACCCGGATTGCTACCATAATTCTCGATTTTGTATCAGGAGACTTTATATACTGCAGAATTTTAATTTACTTTGCAGTGTCACCGCAAGATAATGAATTATGACTAACGAAAACGACATATTAATCATAGACTCAATCGAGGATTACAACCGTTTTTTCGGATTCGAGACGCGCCATCCGCTCATCGGAGTGGTTAATTTTAAAAATCAGTTGCCTCAGCCTTCATACCGAATGATGATGGGGGGTTTACGCTCTTTTTCTGAAAAAGACAAAAGGGTGCATAATAAACTACGGAAAGACTAAATACGATTTCGACGAGCAGACAGTGGTTTGCGTCGCCCCCGGCCAGATAATGGGAGTCCGCCGAATTGAGGATGGCCCCGTGCCCGACGCCGTCGGACTTCTGTTTCACCCCGATTTTCTGCACCGTACCCCGCTGGCTCAGCAAATAAAGCAATATTCCTTCTTCTCCTACGCCTCCAACGAGGCACTGCATCTTTCAGCTGAGGAGACACGGATAATGGAAGACAATCTTGAGAAAGTGGTGCGGGAACTCCAGCACCCGATCGACAAATTCACCAAATCGCTCATCATTTCCTATATAGAGGTCATACTCAACTACTGCATGCGCTTTTACGAGCGGCAGTTCGTGAAACGCGAAGAACTGAACCACGACACTCTGTCGAAATTCGAAAGTCTGCTCGACGATTATATTTACTCCGGCAAAGCTACGACTGAAGGTGTGCCTACCGTAAAATATTTTGCCGATAAGATCTGCCTTTCGGCGAATTATTTCGGCGATATGGTCAAACAGATCACAGGAAAGACCGCTCAGGAATACATCCAGCTAAAAATGCTCGCAGCAGCCAAAGAGCGGCTTCTTGATCCGAACTGCAACGTGAAGCAGATTGCGGAATCGCTCGGATTTCAGTATCCGCAGCACTTTGTAAGGTTCTTCAAACGTCTCGCTGGCTGCACGCCGAAAGAATTCAGAGAGAAAGCTATAGCTTCGTAATATCACCCCCATACCATATCATTACAGCAGGCGCGATACCGGCTCAAAGGTATCGCGCCTGCTGTATGATACGGATTCTCGGAGGTATCAGAACTCGTAATCGACACATGCCCGGGCTTCCTTATGCCCGGCGAGCAGTCCGGCTGCCGCAACGTGGGCGGGATGACGGGCGTAGACCTCCACGTCAGCCATCGTTGGAACCACAGCGGTAAGCACAACAGTCCATTCCTCGGCAGGATTTTCGTTTATACCTACTTCCATGGAGCGGAGGACGCTTATCTGTTCCGGAAGTCTCAATAATGCGGCTTTGAATTCCTCGGCCACGCGGCGGCGCTCCGTTTCATCGCCGCCAAGTTTGAACATAACGATATGTTTTACCATAATTACATAAATGTCATTCGGTTGGTTTTATCGGGATTGTCGAGCAGGGCGTTCAGCTTGCCCTGCGAGATATAGTCAATGAGTGTAGTGTAAAGCACCTCTTTACTCTTAGCTAACTCAACGCCCCGGGTAAGCGGGGACATGTAGTCGTTGCCGGCAGCAAGATAGTCGATAGTGGCGAGGCGGTAGGTCTTGTCAGGGTCAACAGGCGTACCGTTGATTTCCGCACTGTTAATCTCGCGTGTGTTCGGATCGTAGAGCACACGCACGTTTTTCGACACACCGTTGCCGTCCTGCGACGCCATAACCTTGAAGTTGTCCAGAAGATCTTTGCCCTTTATCTCCAGCACCACCACTGAATTGTCAAAAGGCGCTATGTCGATGATTTCGCCTTTCGTTATCTTACCCTTTGCGAGGTCGGTGCGGATTCCACCCTTGTTCATTATCGACAGGTCTACCGGCTTACCGCAGATTTCCTCTCCGCGCATCATCACGAAGTCGCTCAGCAGATTGAGCATCTCGGGACTCTTCCGTCCGAATTCGTACGGAGATTCTCCGATAACCTCGTTTCGCATCTTCTCTACCTTTTCGCGGTAAGGCTTGATGATAGCCTCAGCGTTGGGGTCAAGACGGTCGTCGAGGCGGCTGTCGACAGGTATGAGTTGTGCCTTCACCTCCCTGGTGTCGAGATCAATGTCGATTTCGCCGAGATAGGTACCCGACGAGCCGGTCTGGAGCACGCTGATAGTGTCGCCTGCTGCGTTCGGCACCCGCCAGGTCGGAGTGGAGCGGTCGTTGGGATCGACCACGGTGTGGGAATGGCCGCCAATGATCACGTCGATGTCCTTCGAAGCGGCAGCGAGCTTCAGGTCGTCGTAGTCCTTGTCGTTTTCATAGCCTATATGGGTTATCGCAATCACCATGTCGGCACCTTCTGTCTTCAGTCTGGCGGCCTCTTCATTGGCGGCTTTCACGGCGTCGATGTACTTGATACCTTCGTAGTTGTCGGCGCTGACGATTCCCTCGGGATTGAGGTTTATGCCGATGAAGCCTACCTTCTTGCCATTGAATTCCTTCATTACCGATGGCACGAAAAGTCCTTCGAGCGGGGTTCCGGTCATATCGTAGTTGGTGGAGAGGCGGGTGGCGTTGAGCTGCTTCCACTCTCGGGCAAGCACGTCGAGCCCTTTATCGAACTCGTGATTTCCGAGAATCTGTATGTCGTAACCGAGGTCGTTCATCATCTTACGCTCCACCTCGCCGGAAAACAGAGTATAGTAGAGTGAACCCTGTACGGCGTCGCCGGCATCGACGAGCACCACGTTGTCACGCACACTGCGTATGCTGTCAATCAGCGCCCTGCGGCGCACGATTCCTCCCTTGTCATGGCGGTCGGGGTCAATCTGCGAATGGGTGTCGTTGGTGTGCAGAATCACCAGATGATCCGAATCGGCCTCTTTCGGAGTACAGGCGGTTATTATGGCCGCCAGAAGCAGAAAAAGATGAAGTTTGGTTATTTTCATTACGGTATGTTGATTATTTTATGAATCTGAAGCGAAAGACTCCACCGCGGATGACCGAGCACGTAGTCTGTCACCTCTTCTATGTTCTGTCCGGAACAAGGTTGCAGATAGTAACGTGCCGCTTCCGGCAGACGATCAGCCTGCGCCTCCACGTCTTGCCCGGTATATACAATTTTCAGTTCGTCTATGCGGTCGAGCACAACCCGGGCCTCTTCCGGAACTGACACTGCGGCATCTTTAGGCGAACAGGTTATCCAGTCGATGCCAGGGGGTAACGGACGGGTGCCGTTCGTTTCCACATGAACGGTGAAACCGACGGCGTGGAGGGCGTCGACCATCGCGGTGTCGAGCTGGAGCGAAGGCTCACCACCCGTTATTATAATATGGCGTGAAGGAAAACAGTTCACTTCCGCAAGGATTTCGTCAAGTGTCATGGAACGGCCGACGGAGTGATCAGTGTCGCAGAAACCGCACTTTAGATTGCATCCGCTCAGCCGCAGAAACACGGCAGGTGTGCCCGCAAAGGCACCTTCGCCCTGCAGCGAATAAAAAATCTCGTTGACCCGGTATTTTCTGTCAGAGGTCGCGCTCATAACTTGCTATGTTTCCTTCGCTCTCCTGCACGTCGACGCGCCAGCACGTAGGGATCTGCTCGCACACCCACCGCGCAATATTTTCCGCCGTGGGGTTGAACGGGAGCACGTCGTTGAAATTAGCATGGTCGAGCAGACCGGTTATATGGCGTTTTATCACGGTAAAATCCTCCACCATCCCCTCCGGATTCAGACGTTCCGACTTGCAGTGGACGGTTATAATCCAATTGTGGCCATGGAGCGACGTGCATTTGCTCTCGTATGGCAGATTCAGCCGGTGAGAGCCGGATATTTCAATGCGTTTGGATATATAATACATACTAATTTATTGTCAGTTGCCTTCAACGGGCGTAAGTCCTTTTTCTGCGCCGAGGCGGAGCATCATCTCACGGGCTTCGGCGTGGTCGTTTCCAATGATACCGTCGAGAATGGCGTCTTTTATAGCCTGTTTGATCTCACCTACAACCGGGGAACCCCCTATGCCGAATGTCCGCATGATTTCCAGACCGTCGACCGGTGGCTGGAAACACCTTATTTCGTCGCGCTGGTTAAGGTCGACAATTTTCTGGCGCACGAGGGCGAAATTGTCGAGAAACCTTCTCACCTTCTCTTGGTTTTTCGAGGTAATGTCAGCCTCGCAGAGCATCATGAGATCCTCGAGATCCTCCCCGGCATCGTTTATGAGCCTCCGCACGGCGGAATCAGTCACTTCCTCCTCCACGAGAGCTATCGGACGCATGTGGAGTTCCACGAGCTTCGCCACGTATTTCATCTTTTCGTTCAGCGGCAGCTTCATCTCGCGGAAAATGCGCGGCACGAGCTTCCCGCCTATAAAATTATGATTGTGGAAAGTCCACCCCACACGGTCGTCCCAGCGTTTGGTGACGGGTTTTGCAATGTCGTGCATGAGCGCAGCCCAGCGGAGCCACACGTTGTCGGATTTTTCCGCCACTTTGTCGAGCACTTCGAGCGTATGGGCGAAATTATCCTTATGACCGCGGCCGTGAACCACTTCTACGCCGTTAAGAGCCTCGAGTTCCGGAAATATAATTTTAAGGAGTCCGGATTCCGAAAGCAACCTCCACCCTCTCGACGGTCGGCGCGATGCCATTATTTTCATAAGCTCGTCGGCAATCCGCTCGCGAGAAATTATGCGTATACGCTCGGCGTTGGCTGAAATAGCCTCGAAGGTTTCGGGAAATATGTCGAACTCGAGCTGAGTGGCGAAACGGATTGCGCGCATCATCCGAAGCGGATCGTCGCTGAAAGTCACCCCCGGGTCGAGAGGTGTACGGATTATACGGCGCTCCAGGTCTCCCTGTCCGTCGTACATATCCACCAGTGTGCCGAAATCATCACTGTTTACCTGCAGCGCCATAGCGTTGATGGTGAAGTCTCGGCGCGATATATCCTCCTCAAGAGTGCCGTTCTCCACAATAGGCTTTCGCGAGTCAGCCCGATAGGATTCACGGCGCGCGCCTACGAATTCAAGTTCGAGGTCGCGGCGTTTCACCTGCGCCGTTCCGAAATTACGGAACACGTGGAGCGACGTACCTTTACCTAACCGGCGCGCAACTGCTCCGGCGAGATCTATTCCGCTCCCGACTGTCACGAAATCAATATCTTTGGAGTGGCGGTTGAGAAACAGATCTCTCACGTAACCGCCTACAGTATAGCAAGGCAGACCGAGTTCATCGGCCGCCTCGCCAACCTTATGAAATATTTCAGTATCTATTTTTTTTGCGATAGGATGCATAATGCGATAATGAGACGAAAATAACGGTCAAAAGTCGAGTCCGAGAATCTCTTCCGGTGCCTGTGTGATACATTCAACCCGGTCGGAATGAACCACGTATGTATTTTCGATTCCGGCTGCCCCCACATGAGGGATCACGAATTTCGGTTCGAGTGCTATCACGTTGCCCTCGGCTATTATGTCGCGGCTGCGCGGCGCTATGACAGGCAATTCGTTGATTTCTATTCCTACGCCGTGGCCTATGAAACCGGCATGCTGGCGATGCCCCATGAAATATTCGTGAAGATTCTCCTCCCTGGCTATCTCAACCGCCCTTTCATAAAGAGCTTTGGCTTCAGCTCCCGGACGCATCATGGCCGTAAGCTCGCGGTGGATTCTTATGGAGCACTCCTGAGCCTTGCGTGCGAGCGGATTAACGCTTTCGAGAGCGTAGACTCTCGTCATGTCGGTCATATAGCCGGTATAGTTGCCGTTCATGTCGATCATCACCGTTTCACCGGGCTTTATTTCCTCGCCATCGGCACCTACCGGAAGAGAGGGGTCAAGGCCCGCACCTCCCATGGCGAAATCGTAAGGCGACGGAGCATCCGCATTCTCTCCCACCAGTACGTTGCCCATATAAAGTTCCATCGAGTCGCCGCTGATGCGGAACTGCCCGAGGCACCCTTCCAGACGGCTCACGCGCTCTATTTCAACCTGCAGTTCGATATCGGTCATGCCCGGACGCCATAGGTGGGGAATACGGCTGTAGACGTGAACCTGTTTCACCCCCGAGGCGCGTAGCATTTCAATTTCCGCAGGAGTTTTCACCGAGCGGACAGCCCGCATGAGAGGTGATGCATTTTTGAGTTCCGACTGGGGAAAAATGCTTTTCAGACGCATTATACGCGAATAGTTCGTTACGTCGAGTTCCATCCCTACGGTTTCAGGCACGTTGAGTCCTATCGTCTCGGCCATTTCTTCGGGTTTACGGATGTATACCACACCGTCGCCCTTGAGTTCGACCGGACGACGCACAAAGAAAATCGGCTCACCGCGCTGCGATACGTAGACCATCCCGTCGAATACCCTTCCGGTGAGATAATACATATTGGCATTGTCGGTGACCAAAACGGCGCTGACGCCGGCACCCTCCATTGCAGAGCGCACCTTGCCGAGGCGCGTCTGCAGCTCATCATGGGTCAGGAGCACTAACCGGTTCTCGTCGACCCCTTTCATTTTTCCGTAGTTCATTTGAAATGCAAAGTTACGATTTTTTTAGAATAAACGCGGAAAGAGGTGGCAATGTTGAGAAAACCCGGGTGTTCTTCGGTTCATGACGGGGTATCAGCAACAACCGGTTGAAGAGTTTAAATATCCGCCGGGAGTAGTGATAGGGTGCTGGCTGATATTATGGCTTAACAGTTGCTCTAAGCGGCCTCTAAACTTTTTCTAAGAATATAAAATCAAGAGAGCAGTTCCGCAAATCGCTAAACTTACGAGAAGAATAATAATCCTGAACTTTTGGGCATATTCTTCGTTAGCAAACTTGCTCTTGGGATTTCGTGCTTGCTTGATTGCATACAATCGTCCAAGAGGGATTAAAAGCATACCGATTGTACAAATTACTATAGCCAATATAACCATAACCGCAATATTTATTCATTAAAAACACAAGTAATAGTGACTAAGTTTTTGTTGAAGTCTTCAATCTGCAACTAAAGGGCGGATCGCGTCACTTGCGGGAAGCTCTTTCGGCCCGTTTCAGATAGTCGGCGGCTTTTTCCTCTGCGTTTGCGGCATAGCGGAGCTGGGTCTCATAGTCGTCCATAGCCTTGCGTGCACTCCGCTGATAGTCTTTAGCCCGGTCAATGTTGCCTTTTTTCGTGTAGTAGGCTGCTTCGCGCTGATAACTCTCCGCCTTTTTCAGATAATAGGCCGCTTCGCGCCGGTAGCTGTCGGCCTTTTTCTGATAATATTCGGCCTCACGGATGTAGCGGGCGGCGTCGTCGGCGAATGTCTGCAGGGGCGCGCCCGCGCTCAGCATCAACAATAAAAAAACTATAATATTCCGCATACAGTAAGAGATTATTTCAAGTTTTCAAGACAATACTTAATTTTACTCCTCAGCCAGCCGTCATAATCGTTTTCGGCGATTTCGTCATATTGTTTTTCCAGTTCGGGAGTTCCGAACTTCTCGGGATGCTCGCTGTGCATTTTCCTAAGTACATGCCAGTCGCGCCAGCGAAGAAATACGTTGGCTGAAAACATGTTGAGCCACAGCGGTGTATCCTCGTCAAATCTGCTGTCGCAGAGATCAATGAACTCCCTTGCCACGGCTGAAAAGGTTTCATAAAACTCATCATACGAAATACGGCCGGCATAGATGTCGGCGAGCGCCTTTGCCGCTTTTGCCTCTACGTCGGAGTATTTTGTGTGCCTGCCTCTTCTGTTTTCGCCAAAGAGGTCATCAAGATAATCATAGCTCATATTATTGCAATTTGATTGCTAATATACGGATTTTTTCACACACAGCAACCTTTTTTGTAGTAACTTTGTTGCAGAAAAGTAACCTCTATTGAATCTGCAATGAATCTACCTCCAGGCGAAAGTATACTTCTGTTCGGCTCCATACTGCTTATAGCCGGCGTTTTAATCGGCAAAACCGGCTACCGCACCGGCTTGCCGCTCCTGCTGATTTTCCTCCTCGTAGGCATGGGCTTCGGCACCGACGGTCTCGGTATTCAGTTCAGCAACATGGAAAATGCCCAGTTCATAGGCATGGTTGCTCTCTGCGTAATTCTTTTCTCGGGCGGCATGTCTACCTCCCTCTCGTCAATTCGCCCGGTTATTGCACCCGGGCTTGTACTGTCGACCGCCGGAGTGCTTCTTACTGCCTTTCTTACAGGAATTTTCATATTCTGGCTGTCGGGGATGCCGTGGACCAACATTCATTTCGCATTCATACCGTCACTGCTGCTCGCTGCCACAATGTCGTCGACAGATTCGGCTTCGGTGTTCGGCATTTTAGGGTCGCAGCGGGTAGGGCTCAGACACAACCTGCGCCCTATGCTCGAACTCGAAAGCGGTTCAAACGACCCGATGGCCTATATGCTCACTATAATCCTCATTGAAGCCATTACTCTCGACGGATCACTGGCGGCGTCTACACTCATTCTTCAGCTTGTGATGCAGTTCGGTGCCGGTGCTGCGGGCGGACTGGGCATGGGCTTCTTCACCAGATGGATTTCGGCAGTATACCGCCGTCTCGGAGGCGGTTCCGCTACGGAAGACAGCGGACAAGCCACCGCGATGCTCTCGATTCTCATCATTGGCTCCGTGTTTCTGTGCTACACCGCCACCACGGCGATTGGCGGCAACGGCTACCTCGCCGTCTACATCTGCGGCATAGTGCTCGGCAACTCTAAATTGCCCTATAAAAAGAGTATCACCAAATTTATGGACGGCCTGACGTGGTTGGCGCAGATTGTGGTGTTCCTCATGCTCGGGCTGCTCGTAAACCCTCACGAGATGCTGTCGGTTGCGGCAGTGTCGTTCCTCATCGGCATATTCATGATGGTTGCGGGGCGTCCGCTGAGTGTATTTCTCTGTCTGTTGCCGTTCCGGAAAATCAACCTTCGCACCAAAGCGTTCGTATCGTGGGTAGGGCTTCGCGGAGCCGTGCCAATTATATTCGCCACCTATCCGGTCGTGGCCGATGTTCCGGGTGCATCGCAGATTTTCAACATCGTATTCTTTGTAACCCTGCTTTCACTTACAATCCAGGGCACGACGGTTATCCGCTCTGCAAGGTGGCTCGGACTGGTCGACACAAAGTCTGAGAATGACGATGATTTCGGCGTAGAACTCGCCGATGATCATCCTACCGCCCTTCAGACATACGTTCTGACCGAAACGGATCTTGAAAAAGGCAGCACACTGCGCGACATCACGCTCCCCCGTGGAGGTCTCGTTATGATGATACGCCGCGACGGGCGCTATATCGTTCCTAACGGCAAGCGTACACTTCGCCCCGGCGACCATCTGCTCATTATCTCCGAAGAGAATCCTCCGATAAAATAAGAGGTTGTTTAAGCGCTGAAAAAGATTCCCGTATTATGTCGGTGAAATCGCGATTTATGCGTACCTTTGCAAGTCAAAATAACCCGACGAATGGATAATAACCTGCAAATAAACGGAGTAAAATTCCATTATACCGACAATGGAGAGGGCGCCCGCATAATCGTGCTGATGCACGGCTGGGGGTGCAACCATTCCACCCTCGCCTCGATCGAGCGTACGGCTCTCGGCGAAGGCTACCGTGTAATCAACCTCGATTTTCCCGGCTTCGGCGAATCGGGAGAACCGACAACAGTTTGGGGTATAGAGGATTATACCGCTGCCACGGAGAAATTGCTCAAAGAACTCGGAGTCAGCAACCCGGTTATGCTCGGACACTCGTTCGGAGGACGTGTGGGCATACTTTATGCCTCTCGCAATGCAGTAAACAAACTCATACTCGTCGACGCCGCCGGAGTAAAGCCTAAACGGTCTTTCTCGTATTACCGCAAGGTGTATACTTTCAAAGCCTTCAAGCTCATTCTCCGCACACTCATGGGAAAAGAGAAATCATCCGCGATAATCGACCGCATGCGCGGCAAAAACGGTTCGGCCGACTACGCCGCCGCCTCCCCCATGATGCGTCAGGTACTCTCCAAGGTCGTGAATGAAGACCTTTGCCACGCCATGCCCTCTATAAAAGCTCCGACACTTCTCATCTGGGGCGAAAACGACACGGCCACCCCGCTGGCCGACGCCAAAAAGATGGAAAAGCTCATATCCGGCGCCGGACTCGTATCGTTCCCCGGCTGCGGTCACTACAGTTTTCTCGATAATCCCCGGCAATTTCAAGCTGTACTCCAATCATTTCTGAATTCATAATACCTGTATGTTCTGGCTATTTCTTATCAGTGCAATCGCCGCTACACTATGTGCGGCATTCGAATTCCGCCGCGATCTGATGATGCTGCAACAGAATTCGTACCGCAACGACCGCTACCGCCGTTGGCTCGACACTTCGGCCGACACAACCACGGTGATGCGCCTCGTTTCGATGGCGGTTGTGCTCGCTTCATTTTCAACACTCTCCGTGCCGGTTGTTGGCGCTGTACTGATTCTCGCCACAAGCGTAACCAATATAATATGGCTGTCCACGCGAAAATACAAAAAGCCTTTGGTCTGGACTCCGCGCGCACGCCGCATTTACGGAGTGATGTCGTTTTTAGGTCTGATTGCAATCATTGCACCATATTTCATTCTCCGCGGCTCGGAAGAGAGTCTTGAGGTCATGGCGGCCGTGGCACTCGCCGTTTACTGCCTCTCCCACGTGTTCACCCTCGCAGCCAACTGGCTGCTCAAACCTGTTGAGAAGCACATCAACGCGCGCTACTACCGGGAGGCGAGCGAGATTCTCGCCTCGATGCCCGATCTGAAAATTATCGGCGTGACCGGAAGCTATGGCAAAACAAGCACCAAACATTATCTCAACCGCATACTCGCCGAGAAATTCGACGTGATGATGACTCCCGGAAGCTACAACACTACTATGGGTGTAATCCGCACCATCCGCGAGTATCTCAAGCCCTATAACGAAGTGTTTATCGTAGAGATGGGTGCGAAGCAGCCGGGCGACATAAAGGAGATATGCGACCTCGTACACCCCTCCGCCGGTATCGTAACCGCAGTTGGCGAGCAGCATCTCGAGTCGTTCAGGACAATTGAAAACGTGCAGCACACAAAGTTCGAACTGGTCGACGCCCTCCCCTCCGACGGACTCGCCGTGGTCAACAACGACTTTCCTTATTCCGCCAACCGCAAGGTCGACAATGTGGAGTGTCTGCGCTACGGCGTCAGCAACCCCGACGGAGCAGACTATACCGCAACCGACATCACCTACTCCCCTTCCGGCACCTCATTCACGCTCCGCTGCCCGGGCGATGACAGCCACAACTTCCACACCCGGCTCGTAGGTGAATGCAACGTCTCAAACCTCCTTGCCGCCATTATCGTCGCAATGAAGCTGGGCGTGCCTGCGGAAAAGATACGTTATGCGGTGGAGAAAATCGAGCAGGTCGAGCACCGGCTCAACATGAAGCGTACTCCTGGCGGCGTGACCATCATCGACGACGCCTTCAACTCAAATCCCACCGGTTCGGCCATGGCTCTCGACGTGCTCGCGTCTATGAAAGGAGGGCGCCGTATCGTCGTTACCCCGGGTATGGTTGAACTCGGCGACCGCCAGGAGGAACTCAACGGGCAGTTCGGCAAGAAAATATCCCGCTCTGCCGACATTGCCATAATCGTCAACGCCTACAACCGCGAGGCTATAACCGAAGGCATCCGCAAGGGAGCGGGAAGCGTTGAGGTTCACACTGTCGACACTTTCTCCGACGCCCAGCGGCTGCTTGCAACAATACTTCGCTCCGGCGACACAATTCTTTACGAAAACGATCTTCCCGACACTTTCAAATAACTCTGACATAAAGATGAAAACAAATATCGGCGTATTCTTCGGCGGACGTTCCACCGAACATGAAATTTCCGTTATCTCCGCCTCTCAGGCTATGAGCGCCATCAACCGCGACCGCTACGACGTAACTCCCATATACATCACCAAACAGGGCCGCTGGTATACCGGCGAAGCTCTTTTCGATGTAGCCGGCTACCGCGACATTCCCGCCCTGCTCAAGCAGTGCACCGAGGTCTATATGGTGCCCGAGTACGGCGACTATAACCTCTACCGGAAGAACAAGGGGCTTTTCGACAAGGCTGTCATCACCACACTCGATATCGTATTTCCCGTGCTCCACGGCTCCAACGGTGAGGACGGCGTGTTTGAGGGCGTCATCGAGTCGATCGGCATCCCCTTCGCAGGCTGCAACGTGCTCGCCAGCGCCAACGGCATGGACAAAATCACAATGAAGATGATTCTGCAGGCATGCGACATACCGGTGGTCGACTACGTCTGGTTCACCGACAAGGAGTGGTTCGCCAAGCGGGATGAAATCATTGAGAAAATCGAATCGAAAATCGGCTATCCCGTAATCGTGAAACCCGCCAATCTCGGTTCGAGTGTAGGAATTGGCCGTGCTGTTGACCGCAATCAGCTCATCGAACGCATCGACGACGCCGAGAAATATTCCTCGCGCCTCATCGTGGAGCACATGGTAATGAATCTCAAAGAGATAAACTGCTCCGTACTCGGCGACTGCGACGAATACGAAACCTCCGTATGCGAAGAACCTATAAAGAGCGGCGAAATTCTTTCATATGAGGATAAATACATGGGCGGCACAAAAGGAGCCAAAGGGATGCAGGCGTCGCAGAAGCGCATTCCCGCCGATCTTCCGCAGGAAATGAGCGACCGTATCCGCTTCCTCGCCGGCGAGACCTTCCGCGTGCTGAGCTGCCACGGAGTCAGCCGCGTAGACGTGATTGTCGACGCCGACACCAACGACATTTTCGTCAACGAAATCAACACCATCCCCGGCTCCCTCTCCTTCTACCTCTGGGAAGCCACCGGACTGCCGTTTGAAAAACTCATGGACCGTCTCGCCCAGCTCGCTCTCAAGCGCAACCGCGAACGAGCCATGAAAACCGTAAGCTACGACCACAACATCTTCGCAATGGGCGGCGGTGTGAAAGGCGGTGTAAAAGGCAAACTGAAATAATTATCTGCCCGGTGGTTATGACGAACATCAGTCTATGGATTCTTGCAGCGGTAGTCTACGGGCTTGCATGCGGAGGCGTCTACACCTGGATGTCGGAGCGCAGAAGCGGCACGTGGAAACTGTTTCTCCGCAGTTCGGCCGTATTCTTTGCCATCGGCTTAATCATTATTTACCTGATATATAGAATTATTCAGGCATGATAACAGATATTCAGCTCCGAGTCGACCCGCAGACGGCGGCAGAAACCATGCGGCTGATTCCGCTTGTTTCCACGGATCTCGGCATCGACGCCAACAGGATAAAGCTCATAAAGATAACACGCCGGTCGATCGACGCGCGCCAGAAGCGTGTAATGGTCAATCTGGGCGTCAGAGTCTGGATTGACGAGATGCCGGCCGACACTTCACTTGCACCACGGATAGATTATCCTTCGGTTGCCGGTAAACCGCAGGTAGTAGTGGTTGGAGCCGGCCCGGCAGGTCTTTTCGCCGCTCTCCGGCTTATCGAATTAGGATTTCGTCCGCTCATCATAGAGCGCGGGAAGGATGTTGACTCCCGACGCAAGGATATGGCACTCATTTCACGCGAAAACATAGTCAATCCCGACTCTAACTACTGTTTCGGAGAGGGGGGAGCCGGCGCTTTCTCCGACGGCAAGCTCTATACACGAAGCAAAAAGCGCGGCTCCGTCGACAAGATTCTGGCTGTTTTCCACCAGCACGGCGCGAGCGAGGAAATACTCATCGACGCCCATCCCCACATCGGCACGGACCGCCTCCCGGAGGTGATAAAGAAAATCCGAAAGACTATCGAGGCTGCAGGTGGCGAAGTGAGATTCGGCACACGCGCCGACGGTCTTATAATCAATTCTAAAAAAAACCGGGTTGAGGGAGTAACCACCTCCACGGGCGACCGTATAGAGGGTCCGGTGATACTTGCTACCGGCCATTCAGCCCGCGACGTATATCAATTTCTCCACGACAGCGGACTCCGTCTCGAGCCAAAGGGGCTCGCTGTCGGCGTCCGGCTTGAGCATCCGCAGCAGCTTATTGACCGTCTGCGCTACCATTCCCCCGCAGGAAGGGGAAAATACCTGCCGGCGGCGGAATACACGATGCTTACCCGCGTAGATGACCGGGCGGTGTATTCGTTCTGCATGTGTCCGGGCGGCTTTATAATTCCCGCCGCAAGCGCCGACGGACAACTTGTGGTCAACGGCATGTCGCCCTCAAACCGCGGTACGAAGTGGGCTAATTCCGGTATGGTGGTTGAAATTCTGCCCGAAGACGTGCCTGACTCACCCGACGGCGACAACGATCTGAAAATGATGCGCTATCAGGAGCAGATTGAACGGCGGTTCTGGGAAGAGGCCGGAAAGACGCAAAATGCTCCCGCGCAGCGTATGAAGGATTTCGTGGATTCGCGTCCTTCCGCGTCGCTCCCGTCCACCTCTTACGCCCCCGGAATCCATCCCGCCCGGATAGACCGTCTTCTTCCCGAGCCCATAGCGCGCCGCCTACAGGCCGGATTCCGCGATTTCGACCGCAAGAACCGCGGTTTTCTTACCAACGAGGCAACACTCATCGGCGCCGAGACACGCACTTCGTCGCCGGTCAGAATTCCGCGCCGCGACGACACGCTTCAGCACGTTGAACTCGCCGGACTCTTCCCGAGCGGCGAGGGTGCAGGCTATGCCGGAGGCATAGTATCGGCGGCAATCGACGGCGAACGCTGCGCCGAGGCCGTTGCGGCTTATCTGTCTGACAACTCCAGCGACCCGATTTCAGAATGATACTGTTTCCAAACGCAAAAATCAACCTCGGACTCGACATCCTCTTCCGTCGTCCCGACGGTTACCATGAGATAGTCACGGCGATGGTGCCTGCAGGCTGGCGCGATGTCCTCGAGATTGTGCCGGCAAAGGGCACTGTGACCACTCTTACGGTCAGCGGCCGGAAGGTGGACTGTCCGCCGGAAAAAAACCTCGTGATGAAAGCCTACCGCACGCTGCAGAAATACGTCGACATTCCTCCAGTCGACATCTATCTGCGCAAAATCATACCCGACGGCGCCGGACTTGGCGGAGGCTCAGCCGATGCTGCTTTCACGCTCTCAGGCCTCAACTCGCTCTTTTCGTTAGGCTATTCTCCCGACGAACTCGCCTCCGTAGCGGCTGAAATCGGTGCCGACTGCCCGTTTTTCATCTATAACCGCCCCATGCTCGCAACAGGCACCGGCACCGACCTGCGCCCGATCGACGTTTCACTTCACGATCTCACCCTCGCAATAGTAAAACCATCGGCAGGCGTGACCACCGCCGAGGCATATTCGCGTGTCTGCCCCTCGGTTCCCGCCGAAGCACTCCCTGAAATCGTTGCCTGTCCGGTCCGGGAATGGCGCGGTCATCTGAAAAACGACTTCGAGGCATCTGTGTTTCCGCTCCTGCCCGAGGTTGCCGCCATCAAGGAGAAACTCTACGGCATGGGCGCAGTCTATGCTTCGATGAGCGGTTCCGGATCGGCGGTCTACGGCCTTTTCCGTGGTGACATTATGGCAGACCGCATAGCCGAGGAGATTCCGGATACATATATATATGTGGGCAAAGCCGACATCTCAGAAACTTTATAGCCTCTTTTTTTGTTACTATTGTAAATTTATGCCGCTCTGTCCGGAGTTTGGCAACATTTTTGTTGTAGCGTTAAGAGATTTTAAGAAGAAAAATACGAAATATTATGAGCGATAAAAAAAACGACAGAAAGCATTCACCTATAAACGACGACGAGATCGTATCGCTTGACGACTTTCAGGAAGCCGCCGGCGAAAACGCAAAGCAGGAGGAAGAGGCAAACGAGGAAATCAATCAGGAACTCTCGCAGATCGACGCTCTCAACCAGCAGCTCGCCGACGCTCAGGCTCAAGTGGAGAAAGAGAAGAAAGATTATCTTTTCCTCATGGCGGAATTTGACAATTTCCGCAAACGTACCCTCAAGGAGAAGAGCGAGATAATACGCAACGCCGCCGAATCGACCATCAAGGGACTCCTCCCCATTGTCGACGATTTCGAGCGCGGTATCGAAGCTAACCGCACTTCCGATGATCCCGAGGCCATCCGTCAGGGCATGGAACTGATTTACAACAAACTCGTGAAGTTTCTCGAGCAGAACGGCGTGAAACCCATTGAGAGCAACGGAGCCGACTTCGACCCCGACATGCACGAGGCCATCGCCATGGTTCCGGTTACCGACGATGCCCGGAAAGGAAAAGTAATCGACACTCCGACCAAAGGCTACACTATCAACGACAAAGTCCTCCGCCACGCTAAAGTTGCCGTAGGACAGTAATACATAACTTATGGCAACCAAAAGAGATTACTACGAAGTACTTGGCGTCGACAAAAATGCCGACGAAAAGACGATAAAAAGCGCTTACCGCAAACTCGCCATCAAATATCACCCCGACAAGAATCCCGACAACAAGGAAGCCGAGGAGAAATTCAAGGAGGCAGCGGAAGCCTACGACGTGCTCTCCAATCCCGAAAAACGCGCAAAATACGACCAGTACGGCCACAACATGGGTCCGCAGGGATTCCCCGGCGGCGAAGGCGGTTTCTACTCGTCGGGCGGAATGTCGATGGAAGACATTTTCGCCAATTTCGGCGATATTTTCGGAGGTGCGTTCGGCGGAATGGGCGGCTTCAGCTCGGCAGGCGCCGGAAGATCGCGCACCCGCCGTCGCCAGCGCCGTGGAACCGATCTCCGCATAAAGGTGAAGGTAACGCTCGAGGATATCGCCAACGGCGTGACCAAGACGCTGAAAATACCTACTTTCGTGAAATGTCAGCACTGCAACGGCACAGGCGCGAAAGACGGCACCGCTTTCAAGACCTGTCCCACCTGCAACGGCTCCGGCACCGTGCTCCGTAGCCAGCAGACAATTTTCGGTATGAGCCAGAGTCAGGTTCAGTGTCCTGAGTGCGAGGGCGAAGGCAAGATTATCACCGAGAAGTGCTCCTACTGCGGCGGTCAGGGTGTGGAGAAGAAAGACGAGCTCGTTTCGTTCACTATCCCCGCCGGCGTGCAGGACGGCATGACCCTCACCGTAAAGGGCAAAGGCAACGCCGCCATCCACGGAGGCGTAAACGGCGACCTCCTCGTGGTCATCGAAGAAGTACCCCACCCCGAACTGCTCCGCGACGGCAACGACGTAATCTACAATCTGATGCTCGACATCCCCACGGCGGCTCTCGGCGGCTCTGTTGAAGTGCCCACCATCACCGGACGCGCCCGGCTGAAGATTCCGGCCGGAACACAGCCCGGCAAGGTGCTGCGCCTCCGTGGCAAAGGCCTGCCCTCCACCGAGGGCTACGGCACTGGCGACGAACTCATCAATGTCATGGTCTACATCCCCGAGTCACTCACCGACGAGGAGAAAAAGGCTGTAGAATCGCTTCAGGGTAAGCCTAACATGACCCCCTCGAAGTCTGTAAAAGACCGTATTTTCAGCAAACTCCGCCACATTTTCGACTGATACGCATACAACGCCAAAGGAGCCCGGATTTCCTCGCAGGAACCCGGGCTCCGTCATATATTTCTGTTGCCTGATGTCAGGCTAAAATGCCGGTATGGCGGAACATTTCGGCATAGTATGCGGCTTTCTGCTCCAGCGGGAGCGGATAGGCCCGTGAGGTAGAGGGCATACGCCATATCTCGAGTCCTGAAGGGGCTGTAATCATAGCTCCTTTCGCAGGAATCTGGGTCGAGGTAAGATCCGCAATCACTCCCGCAGCCTTTTCCCCGGTT
Source organism: uncultured Porphyromonadaceae bacterium (assembly GCA_900549445.1). Taxonomy (GTDB): domain Bacteria; phylum Bacteroidota; class Bacteroidia; order Bacteroidales; family Muribaculaceae; genus Duncaniella. The sequence continues at coordinate 19,464 of UROS01000018.1, forward strand.
GTGGCTACGGTATGGCAGAGCGGCATCTGACTTAGCAATCCTTCGAGATCAACAGGCTCGAGAATCTGCAGAAACTTGTCGGAGGCATTGCCTTTCAGGCGGCGAACCTTCCGCGCCGTATCGCTCATGGCGATTCCCTTGTCCGTCAGGAGTCGCTTTATCTCATCGAGACGGAACAGTTTCGCAGAGCGGTCGTAAAGCGCGTCACGGTTGCCGTAGAATATCAGCCCCATCATGTGCCAGAAGTCGTTGGTACGGTTCGGGTAATAGAAATCCATGCTCCAGCGATGGCTTCCTGGCGGGAAAGTACCCATTATCAGAATCCGGGCGTCCTCAGGGATGAAAGGCGCCCATGGATGTGTTTCGATTATATCTTCCATCATATTGCATTTTTTGCGGCATCGCGGACTGTCTCGGAGAGCGTGGGATGAGCATGGACAGCTTCCGCGATGGCACTTATTGTTAGTCCGGCACTCATGGCGGTGACGGCTTCCTGAATTATGTCTGCCGCATGCGCTCCCACAATATGGCACCCGAGAATGCGGCCGGTGGATTTCTCAGCTATAATCTTCACGAGTCCGTCGGGTTCGCCCATTGAGAGAGCCTTCCCGTTTGTCCGCATAAACGATTTTTCGATGCATACTTCCAGTCCGCGTTCAAGACACTGCGGTTCGGTAAGCCCGACCATCGCGCACTCCGGAACGGAAAAGACTGCCGACGGAATAACCTGAGGATTCTCTTTCCGGTTTCCTACGGCAACTTCAGCCTGAGCTTCGGCTGCGTGTGCGAGCATACATAAGCCGTTGACGTCTCCGATGGCATAGATGCATTCGGAACCCTCGGCTTTCATGGTTGCCCGGTCAACCAGAATTTCACCACGTTTCCCGAGCCGCACGAACCGGTCAAGTCCCTCAGGTATCACCGGCACCCGTCCTGTTGCCATTAACACGAGGTCGGCTTTCACCTGCGAGTCCTTCCCCTTCACACGGTATGAAACTTCGCCGTCGGCAGATACAGCGGTGACCTCGGCGGAAGTCTGGATGTCGATACCGCGCTTGCGGAGCGACATGCGCAGACGTTTGGCGATTTCCGGGTCGAAGGGAGGCAAAATCTCCCTGCAGTATTCAAGCACGGTAACCCTGGAACCGAAAGCAGAAAAAACCGAGGCGAACTCTATGCCGATAACGCCACCTCCGATTATTACGAGGCTCTCGGGGACCTCCCCCGGAAATGACAGCAGCCCATCGCTCGTAAGTGCATTTTTCGCTCCTTCGACGGGAAGAATCGCCGGGCGCGAACCGGTGGCGACAATTATTCGCGGAGCGGAGTAGACCTCGCCTTCGGCCTCCACAGCATTTTCAGCCACAAACCGGGCGCAACCGCGTACGAGTGTCACATCTTTCAAGAGCATACCCACACCTTCGCGCAACTGGGCCACAATCTCATCTTTGCGTGCTATTACTTTCTGGAGGTCTATTCTGGGATTGCCGCATCCCTCCACACCCATTGCGGCAGACTCTCCCATGTCGAGAGCAATCTGCGCCGACCTGCAGAAGCATTTGGTCGGAATGCAGCCGCGGTTCAGGCAAGTACCGCCGGGATTGTCGCGCTCTATGACCCCGACCT
>UROS01000019.1 GCA_900549445.1 uncultured Porphyromonadaceae bacterium
GAATGCATTCACACGTGTTTTCTCGGTGGACGTGAAGAATCACGTCCGTACAATACGCAGGTTATCAGTGTGTTGTTTAAGGGGCATATCGCCTCCAAATTCATTAGATCCGCTATACGTGGTTTTAAATGAAAGAGCCGTGCCGAATAACGAACTCCAAAGAACTGCCGTTGGACTTTTCTCACGGATTTTCAGTAATTTTGCAGAAAAATTCCTCTAAGGTATGGCTCTTTCAATCACGCAGTTTTATAGAAAGCTGCTGTCTGTCACCAATATTCACGTCCTGCTGGCGCTCTGCGCGGTGCATTGTCTCAACGACCTGCTGCAGTCGGTGGTTACGGCCGTTTACCCTATGCTGAAATCCGAACTCAGTCTCAGTTTCACCGACATAGGGCTCATTACGCTCACTTATCAGATTGCAGCTTCGATTTTCCAGCCGGTCGTGGGGTTCGCATTCGACAAGCGTCCTTTCCGCTACAGCCTCCCCATGGGGATGTGCTCCACCGCGTTAGGAATCAGTCTTTTCTCATATGCGGGCACTCTCCCTCTGGTAATGCTTTCTGTGTTTCTTATCGGACTCGGCTCAGCCACTCTCCACCCTGAGGCTTCGCGAATCACGTCACTCGCCGGCCGCGCACACCGCGGTTTCGCGCAGTCGGTGTTTCAGGTGGGAGGTAACTTCGGCGGCTCGATAGGCCCGCTTCTGGTGGCGCTGATCGTGGCTCCTAACAACCGCCATTATGTGCTCTGGTTCCTGATTGCCGCAGCGCTCGCCTTTATGGCGATGGGTAACATAACCCGCTGGTACGGGGAGTATCTGCGCACCATGCGGTCGCTCCGGCGTGAGGCTGTCCATAACCCCATGCCGCTGTCGCCGGCGCGCACGGTGTTCGTCATCTGTGTCATCGTAATTCTCATTGTGTCGAAATACATCTATATGACCAGTCTGTCGAGCTATTACACCTTCTATCTCATAGAGCGCTTCGGCGTTACTCTCTCGCAGTCGCAGATTTTCCTCTTCGTGTTTACCGTCTCCACCGCCGCCGGTACTCTCGTAGGCGGCCCGCTCGGCGACCGCATAGGCCGTAAGTTCGTAATATGGATTTCGATACTCGGAACCGCTCCTTTCAGCCTGCTCATGCCCCACGTGTCGCTGCCGCTTACCGTCGTGCTGAGTTTCTGCGCCGGGTTCATGCTCTCTTCTGCGTTTCCGGCCATTCTGCTTTATGCGCAGGAGCTGCTTCCCAACATGCTCGGCATGATTTCGGGACTCTTCTTCGGATTCGCATTCGGTGTAGGCGGAATAGCGGCCGCTATTCTCGGCGACCTCGCCGACACTTACGGCATTGTCGCTGTTTACAACGTGACGGCTTTCTCTCCACTGCTCGGCGTAGCCGCCGCTTTCCTTCCCAATCTTAAAAACGCAAGCCTGAAATGAAAGTTATCGACCTCCTCGCAGTGTTTCTCGGCAGCGGTCTCGGCGGCGTCTGCCGCTATGTACTGTCGCGCCTCATCCAGTCATCTGTACCTCACACCGTGGTATTTCCGTGGGGCACCTTCGCCGTCAACATAATAGGATGCTTCCTTATCGGCCTGCTTTACGGTATCTTCGACCGCTGCGAACCGTCGGGACTGTTGTCGCCGCATATACGCCTGCTCCTCACTGTGGGCTTCTGCGGCGGTTTCACCACCTTCTCCACTTTCATCAACGAGAACTACATCCTCTTCCAGTCTTCCGGCTTCCTGCTTCTGCTCTGCTATGTGGCCGCGAGCGTTGTGGCCGGTTTCATCCTCCTGTATGCCGGCTATGCCGTGACCCGCGTCGCGTTCTGAATGCAGAACTTTTTCCCGCACACTGCGTTTTAATTTGGACATCTATATATCATTTATGGCAATTTCCGATTCTATTCCTGAAACCGCACGGCAGAATGCCGCATACATGAACATTATCGGGCGCACGAGCGTCCGCCGTTATTCCGACCGTCCTCTCTCCGACGATATGATCAGCGCCATCCTCCATGCCGCCATGAGCGCGCCTTCGGGCGTCAACCGTCAGCCATGGGAGTTTGTAGTGGTGACCGACCGAACCATTCTCGAAAGTCTGGCGGCGGCTCTGCCGTATGCCAAAATGGCCGCATCGGCGCCGTTGGCGATCGTGGTCTGCGGTAATTCCGCAAGGTTCCTTGAGGGTATTGATTCATCGCTTTGGGTTCAGGATCTGTCAGCTGCTTCCGAAAATATACTTCTTGCCGCCCATGCTCTCGGAGCCGGCGGCGTGTGGACATGCCTCTATCCGCATCCTGACCGGATGGATGCGGTAAGAAAGATTCTCAGCGTGCCCGAAGGCATCATACCGTTCAATCTCATACCTGTAGGCTATCCGCTGAAACCATCCGGCCCGATGGACAAATGGCAGCCCTCCCGAGTCCACCTCAACCGGTTACTTTAGTGAGCGGAGAATGATGGAGTTGGCGCGGTCTACCACGGCGGTGTCGAGGCTGGCCAGGTATATGCGGGTGGTTTTTTCGCTGTTGTGGCCCATGCCTTCGGAAATTACCGAAAGCGGTATCCCTTTCGACTTGGCTGCGGAAGCCCAGCTGTGGCGCGCCACGTAGAGAGTGAGCGGTGCGGTCACTCCTATCATCATGGCTACATGCTTGAGGTTATGGTTGATATTGTATCCGTTGTTGCGGTACGCGGAGCGCTCGTTGATGCCGTGGGAGCGGATAATTGGCAGCAGGTAGCAGCTCGCGTTTTCAGGATATTTGTCGAGTATTTTCTGCATTTCCTTAGTCCATTGTATCATGAGGCGTTGGCCGGTCTTCCGGCGCCGGTAGGTAAGGTAGCCGTTGCGGAGGTCGGTTTTTTTGAGAAATGCCATGTCGATGAAGCTCATGCCGCGCAGATAGAAACTCATCAGGAACATGTCGCGGGCATAGTCTACCGGGGGTGTCTGCATCAGGTCGAGCGATTTGATTTTTCTGATCACGGTCAGGGGCAGCGCGCGTTTTATTGTTTTGTCGATGCCGGTATACACGCGGTGGAAGGGATTGCGGTTCTCGATTATTTCGTCGCAGACGGCACGGTTGTAGACGGCGCGGAGTATGCGGTTGTAGAACGATATGGTGTTCGGCGCGATTCCGCGGCTCTTTTGCCAGGCTTCATAGCTCTCCATTATTCCCGATGTCAGGCAGTCGAGCATTATGTCGTTGCCATGGCGGAAATTCCGGAAACTGTTGAGGGCCGACCGGTAGGTTTCCGAGGTGCGGATTCTGCCGTTCTGCCTGAGGGCGGCGATAAGCGACTCCATGAAGTTAAAGAGAGAATAGCGGCTGTTGTATCTGCGGAACTCGCCGATCAGATCATCGGCTGTATAGCTCAGTCCGTCGGCCCCCAGTCTGCGGTCTATCCGGTTCAGCCGCTCAACGTCGCGGCTTATGCGTTCGCGCAGTGTAAGGATCAGATCCTTCCGTTCGCTCTTCCACGAGGTTGTGACGGTTGACCGGTTTTCGTTCCACTCCGAGGGATAAACCTTATAATCGGTCAGGAGCTGGCGCGCTATGCGGTTGTGGATAATCTGATACCATACGGTGCCTTCGCGGCCGGGAGCGGCCGGAGACCGGAATTTTACCTTTATTGTTGCCATTGTGTTTTGTCCTTTAGGTTTGAAAATTAGGTTGGGCAGCAATAATAAAGAAAAAACAGCAGTTTTGTCCGGACAATGGTGCAACCTTTACAGAGTCAACCGGAATTTTAGTAATTTTGCGGTTGAACAGATAATTGTTCAGAACCATATAAATACTTTCAAAAATGAAACTGCAGATAAAAACAATGATTGCCGCTGCGGCGGCAGTGGCAATGACGGCGGCCGGATGTTCCGGTACGGGAGAAGGCAAAACTGATGCCGGAGCCGAAGCGGTTAAGGCAGAAATACCCGATGTCGATATGCGCGGCCAGTGGCTTATAGAAAATATTGTGTTCAACGATTCCGACTATGTGAGACCCGACGAGGTGACGCCGGGTGTGAGCCAGTATATCGTGTTTGAAGACAGCACTTATTTCATCAGAACCAACAGCAACTTTATTTCGGGCTCTTACGCGGTCAGAGGCGACTCCATAAGCCTCGGCGACGCAATGATGACCGAAATGGCTTGCGACAATATGGCTACGGAAGATGCTCTGCGGCGGATTCTCCCCGACATATCCACACTCGATGTTGAAAATGATTCTGTTGTCAGGCTCAATGGCATTATTCCCGCCGAATGCATTCTGCTCCGCAAAGCCAAAATCGAAATAAAATGAGGAAGATACTGTTTCTTACCGCAATTCTGCTGAGTTCCGTAGTCGGTCTACGCGCCGAAGGCACGCAACCGCCGCTGATCGAGGTTACCGGCTCTGCCACGCTCAACATCATCCCCGACCGCATTACGGTTGAAATAGGTATGGAGGAGTATTTCAGGTTCAAGGTATTCGGCGACAGCGTTCTCGTCGGAATGCCGGAAATCGAGAAAGGGGTGCGGAAAGTGCTCCGCGACGCCGGTGTGCCGGATTCCATGATAGTCATCTCTGATCTGGGAAATTACCGCAACCGCAATATCTCGTCGACCTTTCTTATGGCGAAAAGTCTGTCGGCCACGGTATTTGATTTCAATCAGCTGGAGCGCATTTCAGAAAAGCTCGACCGCAGAGGCATATCGAGTTTCAGTATCTCTAAATCCGACAATTCCGACATGGAGAGTTACAACAGAAAGGGACTGAAGGCCGCACTCGACGCCGCACGGCAGAAGGCGGAGTTCATCGCCGAAAATGAAAATCTCGAGCTGCTGGCTCCATACGAAATAGAAGAAACAACAAACGGACCGGCCGGATTTTCCGCCGTCAGCAACGTGCAGTTCGATCAGGGAGCAGGAATGGACAGTATGCGCCGTATCGTCAGGCGCTACAGCGTGAAAGTACGCTATCTTTTCAAATCGGAATAATATACTGAAACAAAAAAATCTATGGCTTTGAGATTTTGCATCTCAGGGCCATAGACTTTTTTGTATGGTTCGCGAAAAGGCTCTTACGGGAGTGAAATTATCATCGAGTGAGCTGTATCCTCGGCCGTTTTGTCGCCTTTGGTCTGGCGGATGATTTCAATGGCAAAAGGCAAAGTTGTGCCCGGCCCTTCCGAGGTTATCAGGTTCGGAGCTGTCACTACCTTCTCAGCCACGTATTCACCGCCATTGCTGTTGATCTGTTCGCCTAAGCCGGGATAACAGGTGGCTTTTTTGCCTTTCAGGATTCCTAACGGAGCCAGCACCACGGCCGGACCGGCACATATCGAAGCAATACGGCCCCCTTTTCTGAAATGTTCGAGAAGCATTTCTGAAACAGCCTTTGAAGAGTGAAGATTCGGCGCTCCCGGCACCCCTCCGGGAACAATCAGCCAGTCGGCGTCGCTTATATCGATGTCGGAGATCAGGCTGTCGGCTACGATAGTCTGGCCGGTGGCGCCTTTGATTTGCAGAACGGTGTCGACTGCAACCGCTGTTACAGGAATTTCCGCTCTCCGGAGGGCATCGATTGTTGCCATGGCCTCGATTTCCTCCACGCCGGGAGCGAGAAATATGTAGGATTGTTTAGCTTCAGTTGTCATAACGCAGATAATTAAAAGTGCCAGTGTGACAATTCTTCTTATGGATGGCATATCGCTTGCATTTATTGATTTGCGGAGGAATCCGCAGGGTTGTCTCCGGCGGCCTCTTTTGCTTCATATTCTTCCTCGGCAGCTTTCAGCAGAGCCTGCGACTCGGGGTCGGTCTGCCAGTGGAAGGGTACGAAATTGCTCTTCGGGTTGACCCACGACGGTTTGCGGAAAGCCAGGATTATGAACGGCAGTATCACAAACAGGGCTACGCCTCCGAAAAGAACGGCATACCATACGGTCTTCGAGCCCATTGCAATCTGATCCGGAGGAAGGAAGCTGAGCACGAATGCCAGAAGCGAGCCGAGGAATCCGACGCCGGCAACAATCCACAGCAGCAGGTTCCCTCTGGAACCTATGCGGAAGGTGCGTCTGGCATTTTTCATCGAATAGCGCAGGCGGATCACTGAGGCGAACATCAGCAGGTAGGCGATGAGATAAAGGAGCACGGTGAGCTGCGAGAGTATCTGATAGAAACTCTGTACGGAGGGCATCACGATGAACAGCAGCGACAGCAGCGTGACGGCTCCGCCCTGGATGAGAAGTATGTTCTTCTGGACGCCTGCCTTGTTGGTCTTTTGGAAGAACGGAGGCAGATAGCCGGCCTGTCCGACGGCGAACACGCCTTTCGACGGGCCTGCGACCCAGGTAAGGACACCTGCCAGCACACCCATGGCCAGTGCTATTGCGATGATCGGGGTGAACCAGTTCATGTGGAATGACTGGAAATAGCTGTCGAATCCTACGAGAAGGCTCTGTACGAGATTGATGTCTTTCGAAGGAATTATTACGCCGAGCGCATACGTGCCGAGTACGAATATCAGAACCGTTACAAGTGCTCCTCCGAATACCGCTTTAGGGTAGTTGACGGTAGGATTCTTAATGTCGCGTACGTGGACGCCCGACATTTCCATACCGGCATAAAAAAGGAATATGGAGGCTGCGAGCACAATGTTGTCGAAGTTGGAAAAGTCGGGGAAGAAATCACCGTGGAAGTCCATCTGCGAGTGGCCGCCTGTGGCCAGATATACCACGCCGCATACCACAAGTATGCCTGAGGGAATGATGGTGCCGACCATACCTCCGATTTTAGAGATTTTACCTACCCAGCCGAGTCCCTTCATTGAAATGAGGGTGGCAATCCAGTAGATGGCGAGCACAACTACGAGGGTATAGAATTTATTCGCTGCCAGATGGGAGTCGGCGACGTGATCCATGCCTATGAATGCAAGCGACACGGCGCCGAAAGTAAGCACGGTAGGGAACCAGATGGTGCTTTCTACCCATTGCAGCCATATGCCGAGAAATCCGAGTTTGCTGCCGAACGCCTCACCTATCCAGCGGAACATACCGCCCTGCTGATAGGGGAAGAGGGAAGCGAGTTCCGCTGCGACGAGCGAAACAGGGATAAGGAAAACGAGAGCGGCGAAAAGATAATAGAATGCCGAACTCATGCCATATTCGGCTTCGGCAGGGAGCCCTCGTAAGGAAACTACGGCCACGATGTTCATTATCATCAGGGTGCCGACTCCCAACTTTGCTGCCGATTTTACGGTAGCTTTAGCGGAGGATGTAGGTTTTGTAGCCATAATGAATTGTTTTTTCAAATATTTTCTAAACTGTTTTTAAACAACCTCTAAGTCAGAGATGGTGACTCTGTCGCCGTTCATGATGCCGAGCCGCAGTATCTGTGCGAATTCTTTTACTGCGGCCTGAGCCTTTACCGAGTTGCCGGCATCGTCGAGCGGCGGAGCGAAAGCGGCTATGCCAAGCACACCCGGTATTACGCCGAGCACGCCTCCGCCCACACCGCTTTTAGCCGGTACCCCGGAGGTGTAGAGCCAGTCGCCGGAATGCTGGTAGAATCCGACAGTTGCAATGAGAGTGGTGATTTTCGGCGCGATTGCCGGGTCGAACACCGTTTTGCGGGTTACAGGACTGATGCCTCCGCAGGCAATAGTGGCCGCCATTACGGCGAGCTGTTCCGAGGTTATGCCGAGGGAGCACTGGCGGGTATAGAGGTCGAGGCTCATTTCGGGGTCATCGTAGATGCGGTTGTAGTTTTTGAGCAGCCACGCTATCGCTCTGTTGTTGAAATTGGTGGCGCTTTCGCTGCGGTAAAGCTCGTCGATGAGTACCGGCGCCGAGCCGCAGAGGTCGGTGATGTTGTCGGTTATGGCTTTCCATTTGGCGTCGGAATTTCCCTTTGGGTTGATCATTGAGCAGGCCGATATGGCGCCGGCGTTGACAAGGGGGGTGGACGGGTGGTCGTTCTCGAGAAGTATGGCGAAGATGGAGTTGAACGGAAGTCCGGTAGCATCGGCGCCGATGGCCTGCAGCACGCCTTCAGGGGTATGCTGGCGCATGGCCAATATGGCAGTCGGTACTTTCGACACGGATTCTATTCCGAAACGGTAGGTTGTGTCGCCGAAGTTGAAGGCCGTGCCGTCGGGCAGCATCACGCTCAGCCCGAAAAGCGAGGAGTCGATATTGGCCAGATACGGTATGTAGTCGGCATTTTTCCCTCCTGATATTCCGGAAGCGTGGTTGTAGGCCTGCAAAGCGGCTTCTTTTATCTGTTGGCGCGTGAGTATGATATCCATAATATAATTTATTAAAAAAATCCGACAGCCGGCGCCCGACCGTAGTCAACGGTGGCCGCCGGCCGTCGGGTAATTATGTAAGGGGGATTGTCGGTGGTGCAGACTTGGCTGTGTTGCCGACGGAGTGTTGAGCCGGTATCCCCCGTTTCAGCCGGTTTATTTGCCGGTGTGGTTGAATGTCTTTGCTACGAGAGGCACGTTTTTCTCCATAGAGATACGTGTGGGAGTCGGGTATTCGAGGGCGTTGAGTTCTGCAACGGCGAAGCGGATGTCGTTGAGGAGCTGGTCGGCCATGTCGCGGCTGAAGCCCTGCTTGCAGAGTACACGCATCACTACGATATTCTCGATATTGGCCGGGAGAGTGTAGGCCGGAACCATCCATCCCTTCTGAGCGAGTTTGTCCTGAAGGTCGAAAAGGGTCCATTTCGCAGCCTTCTGCACTTCAGGCTTCATGAGCCAGGTGAAGATGGGGTTGGGGACATCCGGCGAATAGGGCTGGAATTCAGGCATTGCGGATACCTGGGCGTGGAGATATTTGGCAACCGAGAGCGAGTTGAACTGAATGTTCTTGTAGCCTTCGAATCCGAGACGTATGAACTGATAGTACTGACCGAGAATCTGGGCTGCAGGACGGGAGAAGTTGAGGCCGACCTGGCTGATTTCCGCGCCGAGGTAATTGACGCTGAACGACATTACGTCGGGCAGATATTTCTTGTCTTTCCATACCACCCATCCGAGTCCGGGATAAACGAGGCCGAATTTATGGCCGGATGTACTGATTGACAATACCCATTTGAGTCGGAAGTCCCATTTTACCTCCGGGAACAGGAACGGCAGGATGAAGCCGCCTGTAGCTGCGTCGACGTGGATAGGAATGTCGTATCCGGTCTTTGCATTATATTCGTCGAGAGCTTTGTCGAGAGCTTCAACGTCGTCGTTCAGGCCGGTCCATGTCACACCCTGGATAGGCACGATACAGATCGTGTTTTCGTCGCACATCTTCAGTGCTTCTTCCGGATCGAGGGTGGTTTTCTCCAAAGTCAGGGGCACGGTACGCATCTCGATCTGCCAGAGCTGGGCGAATTTTTCCCATACTACCTGATAACCGGTAGAAATCACGAAATTAGGCTTGTCGAAGGGTTTGCCCTCTTTCTGCCGGCGTTCACGCCATCGTATCCAGGCTGCGATACCGCCGAGCATACAGGCTTCTGACGAGCCGATTGCCAGGGCTCCGGTTTTCCATTTGGAAGTCTCAGGGGTATTCCAAAGATTGGCGATGATATTGATACACTTTCCGTTCATTACGGCAACACGCGGGTACTCCGTCTCATCGATATAATTGATGTTGATGGCCTCGTTCATGAGCCGGGTGGCGTATTCGTCCATGTAGGTGGTTACGAAAGTGGCGAGGTTCAGCCTGGGCTGGGTCTGGGCGAAGGTTTCGTCCTTTACCATCTGATAGGCGATTTCAGGAGTAGTGGGGCCGGCGGGGATGCGGTCAACGGGGGCTGCCTGAAGCATGGCGTCGGAACCGAAAACGTCGGTCTTGGCATCGCCATTGCGGAAATTGGGATCAAGATTCTGGTCGAGCATAATAAATTTATGTTAGGTTTTAAAATAAATAATTTTCAGGCAGATAAATAAAATGCATTTTCCCGTGGAGAGCTACAGTTATTTAAGTCCTGTTTTCTGAGTTATAACATTGCCGTTGAAGTAAAAGTTTATGGAACCTTACAAAAAAAGAATTATTGCCGGACATTCTCTTATATAATGGTTTTACCTATATGGTGAGGGAACAAAACCGACGCCGCATTGTTGAGTTTCTATAAGACTGTTTATTTGAAAATATATATCTGTTTGTCTGAAATGGATTGGATAGTAAATACATTGCGCGATAATCCGTCGCTTGCCGTGTTCCTGACTCTTGGAATCGGCTTTTTCATAGGACAGCTGAAGTTTAAGTCGTTCTCGCTGGGAACGGTGACTTCCGTGCTGCTGGTAGGTGTGGTTGTAGGACAGCTCGACATACCGGTTCCGGGCCCAATGAAGGATGTGTTTTTCCTGCTGTTCCTTTTTGCGATAGGCTATAGCGTCGGGCCGCAGTTTTTCCATGCGCTCAAGGGCGACGGACTCAAGCAGGTGCTGTTTGCGGTGGTAGTATGCGTGCTGTGCCTGCTTTCAACATGGGGAGTTGCGCTTTGCATGGGATACAATATCGGTGAGGCGGTAGGCCTCCTTGCGGGTTCGCAGACAATGTCGGGGGTGATCGGCGTAGGTACGGACACTATTAATTCTCTTGAAATATCCGATGCGGAGAAGCAGAAAATGATTGAGATGATACCGGTGTGCTACGCAGTTACCTACGTGTTCGGTACCATCGGCTCGGCCTATATCCTGGCAAATCTCGGGCCGTGGCTTCTCGGAGGCCTTAAAAAGGTGAAGGCTGAGACTGCTGAACTTGAAAAGACTCTCAACTATGGATCAGCCACGACCGATCCTAATTATATAAAGGCGCAACGTCCGGTTGTGTTCCGTGTCTACAAAGTGACGGACGCCTTTTTCTCCACGCCGCGCAGTGTGGATGAGGCTGAAGAGTATTTTACGCAGAAAGGGAGAACCATATATCTTGAACGGGTGCGCACTTCTTCAGACGGGAAAATCTACGATATAACTCCCGGACTTGACATTAAAATATCCGAGGGCGACGAAATCGTGCTCAGCGGACGCCGTGAGTTCATAATCGGCGATGAGAGCTGGATCGGGCCGGAAGTTGAGGATTCCGCACTGGCTGATTTCATGGCCGAGGACATCGACGTAACCGTCGCTTCGAAGAGACTGGCCGGCATCACTGTCGATGAGCTCCGCAGGCAGAAATATATGTATGGTGTGGCGATAAAGGGCATAAGCCGCGGAGGAGTGGCGATACCGGTGCTCGCTCAGGTAAAGATACGGCGCGGTGACGTGATATCCGTTGTCGGGCTTGAGCGGGAAGTCAACGCGGCTGCCAAAGAAATAGGCTACGCCGACCGCCGGACTACGAAAACAGACCTCGTGTTCGTAGGCCTTGGAATATTCATCGGCGGACTGCTCGGGTCGCTGGCCATACACATAGGGAAAATCCCGCTGAGCCTGAGCGTCAGCGGCGGGGCGCTTATAGCAGGCCTCGTGCTCGGATGGCTTCGCTCCAAGCATCCTACTTTCGGCCGTCTGCCGAATTCAGCAGTGTGGCTTATGGACAATCTTGGTCTTAATATGTTTATCGCCGTGATCGGCATTTCCTCAGGGCCATCGTTTATTACGGGACTGAAAGAAGTCGGCCTCATACTTTTCCTGATGGGTGTGGTGGCCACCTCAATGCCCCTCATACTCGGCATGTTGATCGGGCGCCATATATTCAAATTCCCGTCGGCCATAACACTCGGCTGCTGTGCGGGAAGCCGCACGACCACGGCTTCGCTTGGAGCCGTGCAGGATGCGATCGGCAGCTCCATACCTGCAATGGGGTATACCGTTACCTACGCCATTGGCAACACGCTGCTCATATTGTGGGGCGTAGTGATTGTGCTGATGATGAGTTGATGACAATCCAAATTATTAACTATTAAAATATTAATATTGTGTTAAATACTGATTTTAAATTCGGGGAGGTTTTCCCGCTCGCCTCTCAGGTGGAGAAATGCGACGACAAGGTTGAATTCCAGAACATAATGAACAACGGCAACGGAGGTGTAGTGCTTCTCGCGTTTAAGGCGGGACTCAACCTGGCAAAACACCTCGCTCCCGCCGAGGTGATGGTATATGCCCTTGAAGGGGAAGTGATTTTTACTATGAACGATCGTCCGCTCCGCCTTCTTCAGGGAGACTTTCTGCTTATGGGCGACGGTGTGCCTCATTCGGTTCATGCAGTAACCGATGCGAAGATTATGTTGGTAAAAATCAAACACGACTGAGTTATGGAAAATCCGGGAATGTTCTGCTATCAGTGTCAGGAAACTGCACGAGGCACAGGATGTGAGATAAGAGGCGTATGCGGCAAGCAGCCTGAAACGTCGGCCCGCATGGATCTGCTGCTGTATGCCGTAAGGGGCGTGGCTCTGATCAATCGTGCTCTGCGGGAAAAGGGCGAACCGTCGCGCGAGGCAAGCCATCTGATAATTGACGCTCTTTTCACTACAATCACGAATGCCAATTTCGACAATCCGTCGCTCGACGACTACATCCGCCGTGCATTCAGGGTCAAAAATCTGCTTGCCGGAACGGCGAAGAAACAGGGGATAGAACTTCCCGGTCTTCCGGAGGTGGAATTTTATGCCAGCCCCGAAGAAGCGGAGAAATACAAGTCGGTAACCGGTGTTCTTTCTGAGAAAAATGCCGATATCCGAGGCTTGAAACAGCTCGCCGTATACGGTTGCAAAGGTATGTCGGCCTACGCACGGCATGCAGCTAATCTCGGATTCGAGGATGAGGACGTGTATGCGATAATTGAGAACGCAATGGCAGAGACCGCACGCCCCGATGCAAGCGCCGACGAGCTGTTCTCGCTTGTGCTGAACGTAGGAGAAGGCGGCGTGAAGGTAATGGCTCTGCTCGACAGAGCGAATACCGAGAGCTACGGCAATCCCGAAATTACGAAAGTCGACATAGGGGTGCGGAACCGTCCCGGAATCCTCATAAGCGGTCATGACCTCAAGGATCTTGAAGAATTGCTGGAGCAGTCGGCGGGCAAAGGAGTCGACGTCTATACTCACTCAGAAATGCTTCCGGCTCAATATTATCCTGCTTTCAGGAAATATCCCCATTTCGCCGGCAATTATGGCAATGCGTGGTGGCGGCAGACCGAGGAGTTCGAAACTTTCAACGGCGTGTTCCTCTTCACCTCTAACTGTATCGTGCCGCCGCGTAAAAACTGCACGTATCTCGACCGTGTATACACAACCGGAGTGGTCGGAATGCCCGGCACTCACCATATAGAGGAGGGGCGCGACGGCAACCCCAAAGATTTCACCGAACTCATAGCACGTGCGCAGAAATGTCCGCCACCCATGGAAATAGAGCACGGCGAAATCGTGGGCGGTTTTGCCCACCATCAGGTGCTGGAGCTGGCTCCGAAAATCATCGATCTCATCAAGCGCGGGAAAATCCGCAAGTTTGTAGTAATGGCCGGATGCGACGGTCGTTTCCCCTCGCGTGACTATTACACTAAGTTTGCCGAGGCTCTTCCGGAAGATTGCGTCATACTGACGGCGGGATGTGCGAAATACCGTTACAACAAGCTTCCGCTGGGCGACATAGAGGGCGTTCCGCGTGTTCTCGATGCCGGGCAATGCAACGATTCGTATTCGCTCGTGAGAATAGCGCTCGCGTTGCGCGACGCCCTCAGGCTGAAGGATGTCAACGACCTGCCGATAGTCTATAATATCGCCTGGTATGAGCAGAAGGCAGTAATCGTGTTGCTCGCGCTGCTTGCGCTCGGGGTGAAAAACATCCACACGGGGCCAACACTCCCGGCGTTTTTCACACCTGATATTCTGAAAGTGCTTCAGGAGAAATTCAACATCGGTACAATATCGACCGTAGAAAACGACATCGCCACAATGATAAGCTGAAAAACCCTTGCGCTTAGAGGTTGTTTTAAACGATCTCTTATCGTTCGCAAGCAAAGTAGATGAGCATTTCAGCTCATTCTATTACAGATAAAAATCCTGTAATTCGGAGAATTGCAGGATTTTTATCTCCTCCTGTTAAGTCCGGGGGTGTTTTAGACAATTTTATGACTGATTGTTAAGATCTAAATCCGGCTTCATGGCTATTCAGACTTTATTCCGGCGACTTTTGGAAATAGGCAATGAGCCTGTCAATACCTTTCTTATGTTTGGATGGATTTTCGGATTTCAGCTTTTCGATATTCTGTAGTTTCCAGCTTACTGAGGGGTAGTTGCTCAAATCTCCGGCGCAGCATTTACTCCAATCAGGATTGCCTTCCTCAAATGAAATGAGAAATGCTTTATCATTATCAGTCAATCCTTGATTTACTACTTCAATCAGATTTAATCTCGCTTTTTGATAATTATCATAATTGAATGGTTCATCGGTCATTCCCTCAAACTGATTGTCGAGAGCCTCCCGCTGGTCAATCGGATTTGGATTTAAGGATTCAATGATTGGCTTGTCGCTTCCAAGAAGGCTGAGCATAAAGCCATTCTTGACTGCTCCGAAACCGTCAGATGTTATGCCTCTGCAATCGAACAGGTCCCGAGGATGCTGGCGACTGAGTGCTGCTGCAATCTTTCCACCATAAAGCTGACTCCATGACACGATATTGGCAAAGCAACTCAACCCGAATTCCGCTTTTGCCTTTTCGCAAAGCTGTATTTTCTCGGTATTGCCTAAAATGCCTCTTTTGGTTCCGTTGACCTCAATCTTAATTGTGGTTCCGTCTTTGGTACACTGTAATTTCCATACATCCGGCTTATGGATGATGCGCATCCCGGGGACAGCCTTCTCTATTGCGGTTTTCAGTGCCGACAGACTCGAGTTGATGTTTGCAAGACTCGTATTCCGGTCTTCCAGCGGTATGTAAGTGATATCAATGTCGACGGAATACCTCGGAAGGTTCCTGTGGAAAAGATTTATAGCAGTTCCACCATGTACGGCGAAATCCCTTATCTTGAAAACAAGCGGCATCACTCTGATAAGGAGTGCGACCTGTCAGCGGTATATGTCATTCATAATCACTTAATTCTTTAGGGATGGTAATGCGATACTTGGAAATGTAAACCCCATTGTCAACGAGCTGAAGTTTGGAAGCCGTCAGACCGAATTTATCCATGTCGAGCATATCAAACCAATAGTGTCCGGCTTTCTCGGCCATATATAGAAACATTCTTTTTATCCGCTGGCTCGATGTGTTTTCAAGCGCGGTCTGTACTTTGTAAGGATCAAGTGATGTCAGTTGCTCCATTATATAATACAGATCCATATAATTATAGTGATCCGGCACGAGATGCAGACATTCCAGAAATGCTTGCTCCGGCGATGATAATATTAAGGAGAGCCCGTTTCTGTCAAGGGATTGGGTTGCAGGATTCTTAAAGATACTCGTATGAAACGGCACTATCGTCATGTCAAATTTTTCACTCCTGACCCAATCATCGGTACTACTGTTCTTAAAAGCGACCATGAGCCGAGGTTTACCCATCGGCACGTAATGATTGAATCCGAAAAGTTCGAGGGCGGAATGTGCTGCTATCCGCGCTTTGTTTTCAGTCTGATGAATGTAGCTGTAAACGGCAGCCAACGCTGAAAGACTGTCATTCTTTCTATACATTACGCCACGCGACAACCCTTCGAGCCATCCTGAATCCCGGTATTTCTTTATGAGTTGAGCAGAGTAGCCCTCTTTCCGAAGCCAAGCGGCAAACAGAAGTCCGCCGGGAACAGCTTCGGTAAAAAGTTGGTTGATTTTTGATATCATTGCTATACTTATGGTTGATTGTATACTTAAAATATCAACCACAAAATTAATAAAAAAGTTTGCCCCGACAAACTATTGATTAGATAATAATAGTAGCTAATATACTTATTGTGTATTATAGATGGAAAAATTCAACTCATATTACTCTAAATTTTCTGTCCGGAATCGGATCCTCAGGCAGCAGGGATATGACATTAAGAAACCGCGCAATATCAGCATATTGCGCGGTTTTTTGCGAGCAAAGCGGCCAAAGGCCGATAAGTCTTGATTTTGTCTTGTGTCGTCCGGAAAGTGTCCGGAACACTTAGTGGAGCTGGAGGGATTTGAACCCTCGTCCAAACGTGGAATTGATGAGCTTTCTACATGCTTAGTTTCCAGTTGGTTTTCGTGGCGCGACAGGCAGGAAACAACCAATCGTGTCCTTATCCTCTAAGAATTCGGCGCTTCGCGAGGCTTTCGGCGCTATATTCCCGATTTTACTGCACCACCATATCGATTAGTCTCGGAAAAACGACTTTCGGGTGATGTCTCGTTTCCGCAACTGTTGCGGAAATAAAGCTAATCTACTGTTCTTCGATTAAGCAGCGAGAGCGTAGTTGTTTTCGCCATTTGAATTTTTGATGTCCCAGATTAAAGAGCGTAGGCATCGTTGCTCTGCATGCTTACCGACCACTTCTACACGCTGTCAAAACCGGTCAGCCCCGTGGTTGATAGGAAATGCAAAGTTAATGCATAAAGCTGCATATGACAAATTCTTTAACGGTATTTAACTCAAATGTTTTTTGACTTGGAACGACAGCGGATTTATGTTATCTTTGCGGTGGCGGGGGACTACTGCTTTCCCCGGCATAATTTCACAAACTTTTCTAATACCCTGATATATGCGATATTTATTGAAATATTTGTTGGCGGCCGTAGTCCTTACGGCTTCGGCAGTGGCTTCGGCGGCTCCGCTGTGGATGGATTTCTCCAATCCGGGAGGGGCGGAGGTGCGCATCAAAGGCAAAAGCAAGTCGCCGGTGCTCACGACGGCCGCAGAGGAGCTGCGCGCTCATTTTAACCGTCCGGTTTGCATAGATCTGCGCGGTGACCGCAAGCTCGGTCGCGATGGCTTTACGATTGTCTCCGACGGCAAAACGGGCGGCTACATAATCACCGCCCATGCTCCTGAGGGCGCTCTTTACGGCGCATACGCGCTGATGATGCGCAGCGAAGGCGGGATGCCTGACCCGGTTTTCACGTCCGTACCGGCCTACGATCTCCGCATCCTGAACCATTGGGACAATCTTGACGGGACGGTGGAACGCGGATATGCCGGGCGCAGCCTCTGGAAGTGGGACGAACTTCCGGCGAAGGTGTCGCCCCGCTATGCCGAGTATGCCCGTGCGTGCAGTTCGGTAGGCATAAATGCCGCCGTGCTCAACAATGTAAACGCCTCGTCGCAAATCCTTTCCGCCGAATATCTGGCCAAGGTAGCCGCGATTGCCGACGTTTTGCGCCGGTACGGTATAACCACCTGGCTGTCGGTCAATTTCGCGTCGCCCGTGCAGCTCGACTCGCTTCCGACCGCCGACCCGCTCTACCCCGCCGTGGAGAGCTGGTGGAAACGGAAAGCGGATGAAATCTACAGGCTGATTCCCGATTTCGGAGGATTTCTCGTGAAAGCGAATTCCGAGGGGCAGCCCGGCCCGATGGATTACGGCCGGACGCATGCCGACGGGGCCAACATGCTGGCGCGGGCGCTCAAGCCTCACAAAGGGCGGGTGCTCTGGCGTGCATTCGTCTATTCGCCGCTCGACGAGGATCGTGCCAAGCAGGCATATCTCGAATTCAAACCGCTCGACGGTAAATTCGATTCCAACGTGGTGCTTCAGATTAAAAACGGGCCCATTGATTTCCAGCCCCGCGAGCCTTACAGTCCGCTTTTCGGCGCCACACCCTCCACTCCCCAGATGGTTGAGTTCCAGGCAACGCAGGAATATCTCGGCCATGCTAACCACCTTGCGTTTCTCGCTCCTATGTGGACAGAGTTCTTCAGCTACGTGAAACCCGAAAGCCTCGTGGCAGCCTCGGCGGTAGCCAACGTGGGTGATTCGGACTGCCTCACGGGCAATCCGATGGCGCAGGCCAACTGGTATGCGTTCGGACGCCTGGCGTGGGATCCTACGCTCGATCCTTCAGAGATTGCCGATGAATGGCTGCGGCTCTCGGTCTACAGACCTGGCGCGAAGCCCGATGAGACAACCCACACGGCCCTGCGCGATATGATGACTCAGAGCCGCGAGGCTGTAGTTGACTACATGATGCCTCTCGGGCTGCACCATATCTTTGCTTTCGGCCACCATTACGGTCCCGAACCATGGTGCGACGTGCCCGGCGCCCGAAAAGACTGGCTTCCGGCCTATTACCACCGCGCCGACTCGCTCGGCCTGGGGTTTGACCGCTCGCCGTCGGGCTCAGGCGCCACCGGCCAATATCCCGAGCCGCTGCGCTCGCAGCTTGCCGACATCAATACGTGTCCTGAAGAATTCATTCTATGGTTCCACCATGTGCCCTGGGACTTCCGCATGAAATCGGGCCGCACGATGTGGGCCGAACTCTGCCATGCCTACAGCCGCGGCGTGGATAAAGCGGCAGATTTTCAGCGAGTATGGGATATGGCGCAAACGGAGCTCAAGCCGGAACTTTATGCCGATGTCCGTTCCCGCCTCATCACTCAGATGCGCGACGCCCGATGGTGGCGCGACGCCTGTCTGCTTTATTTCCAGCAGTTCTCGCGACAGCCGATACCGCTCGAACTCGAACGTCCTGTCCACGAACTCGACGAGATGGAACGGGTAGATCTCGGCATCTCCAATTTCGAGTCGCCGTCGCCTCAGCTGCTCAACAGCGTGCGGTAAAATCACATGACAAGTTCTGCAAGCAGCCGCTCGAACGTGGCGTCGGGGTCGGCTGTCAGACCGGGATGCGGCCGCGAGGTCTGAACCGACGCGCTTCTCACCGCCGTGAGCCAGCGGAACCGCTCGTGTGGCTCAAGAGAGCCTATCACCTCCGACTTCCCCGAAGCAATCTGTCGGAATGACTCCAGCTGACGTTTAAGCAGTCCGATGTCGGCCTCCGGAAACAGCGCGAGAATTCTGGCTGCGTCGGCGTGGATTGCGGCGCGCACCCATTTGCGGCGCTTGCACATCATTACCAGCCCGACGTTGACAAACTCTCCCCGTTCGGCGCAGGGGAGGAATCTGATCAGGGCATATTCGTAGGCAAGAAGCTCAGCCGAGCTGTTTTCGGGCTGCGATGGCATGGTCGGTAAAGATTTTTGAGTTTGCAAGACGTGTCTTCATGAATTCGCGATACACTTCGCGGCGCTCCTGAGGTGTGATGCCGGATCCTTCCTCCGTGAGCCATTCCTCCGGAATCAGCGACACAATTCGGTCGATTGCCCCGGGGGTGATTGTGCGCCGCATATAGTCATCGGCCTCGTAGAGCCTTGAGGCCTGAGGCAGAAGCGCGTGATCCTTTACGTAGGGAAACGGCGACAGGGCCGCTTTTTCCCATCCGGTCCAGTTGTGGTGAAAGTAGAGCGACGAGCCGTGGTCGATGAGCCATAAAGCGCCGTCCCAGAGCAGCATGTTGGTATTGCGGGCGGTACGGTCAACATTAGTGAGAAATGCGTCGAGCCATACTATCCGCGAAGCCGTCACGGGGTCGGTGCGGTTCACGGCAACATCCCACGTCATCGAGCCGCCCAGATAGTGCAGTCCGAGGTTCAGTCCGGTGCTCGCGCGCAGAAGATCCTGGATTTCCTCGTCGGGTTCGGTGCGGCCGAAACTCTCGTCGAGATTCAGAAACACCAGTTCGGGCACACGCAGTCCGGCGGCGCGGGCGATCTCGCCGCCGATAAGTTCTGAGATAACAGCTTTGGAGCCGTGTCCGCCGCCGCGGAATTTCACCACGTACCTGAATCCGTCGTCGGCCTCCGCGAGAGCCGGGAGCGAGCCACCCTCGCGCAGAGGTTCTATGTAGCGTACAATATTCTGCCGCCGCAGTGTATTTCCGTTATCCATAATCAATGCATTTTATGACTTAAAAACAACCGGTCGGCGTTTTGTTCAGTGCGCTGAAGGCTGATTCCGTGTTTTGCGGCGATTTCCGCAGGAGAGAGATGCGATTCGTCGGTCTCGAGAAGAAGTCTCTCCGCCGGGATTTCGGCGAGTGTCGCGGGGTTGAAATGCTCTCCGGCCGAGATATAAAATCCGTGGCGCACGAGTTCGCGGGCCAATTGCGGCTTTCCCCGGAAACCGTGGATAATCCACGCCATTTCAGGACGCCGCATATTTTTCAGGGCAATGAGATCCGGGAAACAACCTACGGCATGAAGTATCAATGGTTTGCGCAGACTTTCGCTGAGGTCGATATGGCGCTCAAGCAGAGCGAGCTGCGATTCACGCGAGGCGCCGCGGCGGTTGTCGAGTCCAGCCTCGCCTATAGCCACTACCCTCGGGTCGGCTGCCATCAGCACGAGCCGCTGCAGATCGGAGCCGGTAAAAGAGCCGCTGCGCCAGGGGTGGATGCCTGCGGAATACAGAAAGTTTTCTTCGGGACTGAAATCGTCGGCCGCCGAAGGGTCGAGGCTTGCAATCGCACCGGGGGCGGGAATATGGGTGTGGATATCGGTTATCATGGCACCGGGTCGTAACCGCTTCCACCCCAGGGGTGACAGCGCAGTATTCGTTTGATTGCCAGCCACGAACCGCGGAATATGCCGTGCTTCAGAATCGCCTCCATGGCGTAGGCGCTGCAGGTGGGGGTGAAGCGGCAAACCGGCGGAAACAGCGGCGATATGCAGGCTCTGTAAAAGCGTATGGGAAGTACCAGCGCCCGGCGGGCCAGATTACTGATTCTCTGCATTTTCTTCGGAGAGCGTTAGCGTGATTTTCTGCAGAAGTTTCTCTACGGCGCGCTCCGCCGCACGGTAGTCGAGCAACTCGGCCGCCACGTAGACAAACACAATGTCGACGCGCAGATCCGATGGAATAAGATGGCGGTTAAGCCGGTAGGCCTCGCGGATACGGCGGCGCATTTTTACTCTGTCAACGGCGTGGCGCAGCCGTTTTTTAGGCACGGAGATGAGGAATTGCGGGCAATCCGCATGCCGCGTGGCATTGAGGCGGTATACCGCTCGGAGGGGATATGCAAGTGCGCTTTTTGTGCCCTCGGCTGTCCGGCTGAACAGACGTCCCACGGCTATTTCGCCGCGCAGTTTTTCTTTTTTGTAAAGCCTGAACGACATTTTCGTGACGGGGAGGGGCAGGGGAATTG
>UROS01000020.1 GCA_900549445.1 uncultured Porphyromonadaceae bacterium
GCTCCAGACCAGTTCGCAGTCCGAAGCCATCGACCGCCTCAAAAAGGTGATGCTCGACGATGAAAAGATTGTAAGCCTCCGCGCGGCCGTGCGCCGCGCAGCCGAATCGCAGCTCGAAAACGGAGTAATCGACGCCACGGCCCTCCTCGCAAAGATTACCGACGAAAATCAGGCGCGACTCACCGCCAGTTACCACGAAATAGAACTTCTGCAAAACATTTATCAACTCAAACATACCCTGAACCGATGAAATCCATATATCTTGCAGCTCTGGCAGCGACAGCGCTCACAGCCTGCAATTCAGCTCCCGGCTACGACGCCACAGGCATTTTCGAGGCTACGACCGTTACGGTTTCGGCCGAGACTACCGGAAAAATCCTTTCGTTTGACATTTCGGAAGGCGACACTATTATTGCCGGCACACCGGTGGCAGTCATCGACACCACCATGCTCGCACTTCAGCGGAAACAGATAATGAGCCAGCAGAATTCCGCGGAGGCAGCGTCGCCCGACATCGCCGCGCAGGTTTCGTCGCTCCGCTCGCAGATCGAGCACCAGAAGAGAGAGTGCGAGCGTCAGCGCCGCCTCCTTGCCGACGGCGCCACCACTCAGCAGCGTTCCGACGACGCCGACGCCCGGCTGCGCACACTCCGCGCGCAGCTCGAGGCCCAGCTCTCGACCCTCGGAAAGAGCCGCAGTTCCATTTCCGACAACGCCGCTTCCCTGCAGTATCAGCGCGAACAGATCGACGAACAGATAGCCAAAAGCGTCATCCGCTCTCCCCTTTCCGGAACGGTTCTTACAAAATACGCCGAACCGGGAGAATTTGCCGTTCCCGGCAAACCGCTTTTTAAGAGCGCCAACCTCAGCGATATCTATCTGCGGAGCTATTTCACAGCTTCGCAACTCGCCGACATCCGGCTGGGTCAGCAGGTTACGGTAATCGCCGACTTCGGCGGCAACGAACAGTACGAATATCCCGGCAAAATCATCTGGATAGCTCAGGAGAGTGAGTTCACGCCAAAGTCTATCCAGACCCGCGACTCCCGCGCCAATCTGGTTTATGCCGTCAAGATAGCCGTTGAAAACGACGGGCGACTGAAACTTGGCCAATACGGAGAGGTAAGATTATGACTGCCGCCATCGAAATCAGAGACCTCACTAAGAGATATGGCAACATCACGGCGCTTGACTCCGTAAGCCTTCGCGTGGAGTGCGGCGAGATGTTCGGCCTCATCGGGCCCGACGGAGCCGGCAAAAGCACACTCTACCGGATTCTCGCCACCCTCCTCTCGCCCGATTCGGGCAGCGTGCAGGCGCTCGGACTCGACTTTGTGAAGGATTTCCGCGAGTTGCGCAGGCTGATCGGCTACATGCCCGAGCGGTTCTCCCTCTATCAGGATATGACCGTGATGGAAAACCTCAGATTCTTTGCCTCGCTCTTCGGAGTGAGTATTAAGGAGAACTATCAGCTGATTGCCCCGGTTTTCAGTCAGTTAGAAAAGTTTCCCGACCGTATGGCCGGTAAACTTTCCGGCGGAATGAAACAGAAACTCGCATTGAGCTGCGCTCTTATCCACCGTCCCCGCCTCCTTCTGCTCGACGAACCCACCACCGGCGTCGACGCAGTATCGCGCAGCGAATTCTGGGATATGCTCGCCACTCTGCACAGTCAGGGAATCACCATTCTCGTGTCGACCTCATATATGGATGAGGCCACCCGCTGCGGACGTATCGCCATAATGGACCGAGGCAAGATTCTCGAGACCGGAACTCCCGCCGGACTCGTGGCGGGACTGGGAGAGAATCTCTACAATGCGACGGCACCCGACATGTTCGCGCTGCTGTCGGCACTGCGGAATATGCCCGGAGTAACCGACTGCTACACGTTCGGCGCAACGCTCCACGCTGTCTGCGACGACTCTTTCAGCGCCGAGGACGCCACGGCACGACTCGCCGCCGAAGGTATGGATGGAGTGAGAATCTACCCCACCACCGGCAACATTGAAGATCTTTTCATAAAACTTTCCCGAAATGAAAACCGGCAGTAACCATGCAATAGATGTAAGAGAACTGACGAAAAAGTTCGGCAGTTTCACGGCGGTCGATCATATTTCGTTCTCCGTAGGCCGGGGTGAGATATTCGGTTTTCTCGGAGCCAACGGCGCCGGAAAGACCACGGCGATGCGTATGCTCTGCGGGCTGAGCCGCCCCACCTCCGGTTCCGGCACCGTGGCCGGCTGCGACATAATCACCCAGGCCGAATGCATAAAGAACCGGATCGGCTACATGAGCCAGAAGTTTTCACTTTACGAACTGCTGACGGTAGAGGAGAACCTCCGTCTTTTCGCCACAGTCTACGGAATGCCCCACAACAAGTTCCGTAAGGAATCCGCACGCATATTCGCGATGCTCGACATGGAAAGTCTGCGACGCACTCTCGTAAGGGATATTCCTGTAGGCTGGAAGCAGAAACTCGCGTTCGCCTCGGCCACGATACATAACCCCGAAATAGTGTTTCTCGACGAACCGACAGGCGGTGTCGACCCGGTGACCCGCCGCAGGTTCTGGGAACTGATTTACCGTGCATCGTCCGAAGGTATGACCGTATTCGTCACCACCCACTACCTCGACGAGGCGGAATACTGCAACCGCGTGTCGATCATGGTCGACGGCCGCATAGCCGCACTCGACACTCCCGCTGCTCTTAAACAGGAATACGGCGTTGCCACGATGGACGATGTTTTCAGGAGAGTGGCTGAAAATGCACTTAGAACCGACTGACAGTAATGAGCATTCTTGTTTCTATAATAAAAAAGGAGGCATTCCATATCGTACGCGACCGGCGTACCATGGTAATTACTCTCGTGATGCCCCTCGTGCTACTGCTTCTGTTCGGATTTGCCATATCAACGGAGGTAAACGACGTCAGAGTGGTGGCAGTGGTCGACAGTCACACGCCAGCCACGCGCGAATTGGCCGAAAAAATGCGCGCCGGCGAATATTTCACCTTTCTGGGTTATGCAGCGGAGCGGGATGCTGACCGCATGCTGCGTCTGGGCGAAACCGACGCCGTAATCTACCTGCGCTCCGATGCGGGCCGTCTTTCGGCCCATATCGTTGTCGACGCCTCCAACCCGACGATGGGTCAGTCGGCCGCAGGCTACCTGCGCAGCCTCGTAGCAGGCGGCAACACATCCCCCGTGCTCACCGAGATAATGTATAATCCGCAACTCAAGAGCGCCTACAATTTCGTACCGGGCATAATGGGCATGATTTTCATACTGATCTGCGCAATCATGACCTCGGTGTCGATAGTCAGCGAAAAGGAGAACGGCACACTCGATCTCCTCACCGTCTCTCCGGTCAGGCCCTCCACTGTAATCTTCGGCAAGCTGATACCTTATTTCGGTCTGTCGTGCGTCATCCTCACGATTATGGTTCTGATAGCCTACACCGTTCTCGGGCTGCCTGTTTCCCAGACCATATTCAGCGTAATACTCGTGTCGCTGCTGTATGTTGTCCTGTCATTGTCAATCGGACTGCTTGTATCCACACTGGTCGACAGCCAGATAGCGGCTCTTATAGTGTCGGCAGCCATTTTCATGCTGCCGGTGATCATGCTCTCGGGAATGATATTTCCTATTGAAAACATGCCTCAGGTGCTTCAGTGGATTTCCGCCCTGGTGCCTGCGAGATGGTACACCACCGCAATGCGCAAGCTTATGATACAGGAGCTGCCGTTCGGCTACATTCTCAAGGAATTCATTATTCTTACCGTCATGACAGCTATGCTTCTTATACTGTCGGTAAGAAAGTTCAACGCAAAACACTGACCGCCGATGAAATTCAGAAACAATATCAGAATACTCGCCGCACTCCTGCGGAAGGAAGTGAATCTGCTCCGGCGCAATCCCATCATTCCAAAAATAATAATAGTGATGCCCGTGATGGTAATGCTTGTTCTTCCGCTGGTGGCGACTCTCGACGTGAAAAACGTCGGTGTGGCAGTGGTCGACAACGACCGCAGTCAGCTCTCAAGGCGAGTAACCGCCGACATGGACGCTACGGAGGAACTGGTGATTACCGGCGTATATTCCACTCATTCCGAGGCGGTGCGTGAGGTGGAGAATGGCGGAACCGACGTTATTGTCACCTTCCCGCCCGACTGGTCGCGCACCATGTCGCAGCCCGACGTGGAGGCAAACGGAGTCAACGCCATAAAAGGAATGCTCGGAAGCCAGTACGTGGCCGGCTCCATATCCGCGAGCATCTCGCAGTGGGAGCGCGAAACGGGTATCACGACGCATGGAAGTGACCTCACCGCCTCCTACCGGTATAATCCGACGCTGAATTTCCGCAATTTCATGATTCCCGCCCTGATGGTGATACTCCTGATTATACTCTGCGGATTCGTGCCGGCCCTCAGCCTTGTGAGTGAAAAGGAATCGGGCACTATCGAGGCAATGAACGTAACTCCCGTCGGGCGTCTGACCTTCGTGCTGTCGAAGCTCATACCCTTCTGGGTTGTCGGAATGATTGTGATAACCGTAGGAATGACGATAGGATGGCTCGTCTACGGGCTGAGACCTCTCGGCAACATCGGCGCCATCTACCTTGCATCCTTTCTCTTCAGCCTCGTGATGTCGGGCCTCGGAGTGACGATAGCCAACCGCTCGGCTACGATGCTTCAGAGCATTTTCATGATGTTTGCATTCGTGATGATATTCCAGCTGATGGGAGGTCTTTTCACCCCGATTTCATCCATGCCAGGCTGGGCGCAGGCAATCACCTATGCCGTACCGCCGCGCTATTTCAATGAAATAATGCGCTCCATTTACCTCAAAGGCGCCTCAGTTGCCGACTTATGGCCACAATTTCTCGCCCTCGCAGCCACCGCAGCCATAGTCTGCACCCTTGCCGCAGCCACCTACCGCAAAACCTCATAGTGTTTCCCTTCATTCCTTCCGGTTCTTTTTGTTTCGACACAAATGCCGTAATGTCCGGCCGGAGCGATGACCGATTGCTGCTGATGTCCGGATTTCGGTTCAGCGGCCCGTTGCGTCGGACGGGGAGATATCGTTTCAACTTCCGCTTCGGTTTCCGCTTCGGCGATTTTCTTAGCGGTTTCCTTACGGCGCGCTGCGGCAGCGCGTGCGGTAGCCGAACGACGGATGGCGCGGTCGAGATCGGGGAGCAGGCGGTCGAAAATTACTTTCGCTTTTCTGCCCAGGCCTGTCAGTTTCCCCTCAGGCTTGAGGTAGTGGCGCACGGCGGTGACTACCTGCTTGAAGGTGAAAGGATCGATTTTGCATCCGGTCATTGAGTCGATTACGTCGGAGATGATAATACGGTAGGCGCGATCCGATACGCGGCAGGTTGTTTCGTTTTTAGTGTTTTTCATAATGTATGCTGTTAATTTGCTGCAAAGATAATACAGCATTCCACGGAAAACATTGCGATAATGTCGCTTTTTTCAAATCGGAGTAATTTTTTCGGACTGACGACCGGAAGAACGGTCGGAAAGGAGAGCGCCTTTTTCGTGAAAGTGCCGTATGAAAGTGCCGTATGAAGTGCCGTATGAAGTGCCGTACGCATACCGGCCCCACATTACTGACAAAAATCTGCAAAATATCATGCATTATTGGTAACTTTGCGGCCAAATTTGACTTTTGACATTATGATACTACAATTCGGTGTTTTGTTTGCGTTTCTTGCGGCAGGCGAATTGCTGGTCAGATTCACCGGCATCCCTGTTCCTTCAAGCATTATCGGTATGGTGCTCTTGTGCGGCGCGCTCAAACTGGGCGTCGTAAAACTGAAATGGGTGGAAAAACTGTCCGGTTTCCTTGTGCATAATCTCGGCTTCTTCTTTGTGCCTGCCGGTATCGGTCTGATGAACTGTCTCGGACTTATTGCCGACCAATGGGTACCGATTGTCTGCGCAACCGTCATAAGCACAGTCATAATCATAGCTGTAACCGGTTGGGTTCATCAGCTCACACGCTCCGCTTCAGCCAAGTTGGCTCATAAAATTGCAAAGGAGGCCGAATAATGGATTTTCTGCAAAACAAGTTTTTTCTCATAGCCCTCACTTTCGGCTTCTATCTTCTGGCACAGTTCCTTCAGCGGCGCACCGGCATCAAGTTGC
The DNA here is from genome assembly GCA_900549445.1 of uncultured Porphyromonadaceae bacterium. GTDB lineage: Bacteria > Bacteroidota > Bacteroidia > Bacteroidales > Muribaculaceae > Duncaniella. Next base: position 6,152 of record UROS01000020.1, read on the forward strand.
TCAATCCTATTCTTATTGCCATTGCCGCAATGATTTCTTTTCTGCTGCTGTGCGATATTGACTACGATACTTACAGGCAGGGTGGCGATTACATCGACTTCTGGCTCAAGCCTGCGGTGGTGGCGCTCGGCGTTCCTCTCTACAAACAACTCTCGACAATAAAACGGCAGCTTCTTCCGCTTCTGCTGTCTGAACTTGCCGGATGCGTGGCAGGTATAGTGAGCGTAGTGCTTCTTGCCGAGATGTTCGGCGCCACACGCGAGGTAGTCATCTCTCTCGCTCCCAAGGCTGTCACCACGCCCATAGCCATGGAAATATCAAGTGCCATGGGTGGTATAGCGCCTCTGACGGCTGCCGTGGTCGTGGCTACCGGAATTTTTGGAGGCATGACAGGTTTCAGAATAGTAAGGATGAGCCACATCCATTCGCCCATTGCGGAAGGGTTGTCGATCGGCACGGCAGCTCATGCAGTAGGCACCTCCGCAGCCATGGAACGCAGCGAGCGCTACGGTGCTTTTTCGTCTATCGGTCTGACTCTCAACGGCCTGTTCACCGCCCTCCTCGCCCCCATGATTCTGGATCTGCTCGGATATTCCGTGTAAAAAAAATGGATTTTACCGCAAAATCAGTCTGATGCCGCTGTTCTGATTTCCTTTGGGGAGCAGGCGTACTTGCGCCGGAACAGACGGTTGAAGTACGTTATGTTCTGAAAACCGCACGATATGGCGATCTCGGCGATGCCGTAGTCTGTGCGCAGCAACTTGTCTCTCGCCCTTTCAAGTCTGATGTCGTTTAGATACCCGGAAAAGGTCTTTCCGGCGTTATGACGCATAAACGTGCAGAATGCCGACTTGTTCATCCCCACGTGGCGGCTCATTTCGTCGAGCGTAAGCTGACGGGCATAATTGCAGTCGCAGTATACCCTTACCTTTTCCATGCGTCGCTCGGTTCTGGTAAGTGAGCTGTTCCTTCCGGTGAACATGCCGTGTGAGACATCAGATATGGCTATAATCAGCCTGAGCATCGTCGGCAACCGCTTTTCAGAGGTTTTTCCACGCATCTCTTCCAGCAACCGCAACACTGTCAGGTTCTGTTCTCCGCGATAAGCCACCGCGTGCTCAAGCGACTCAATACGCCCGACTGAGGATGCAATCTCAGGAAATATATCTTTCATCCCTGCCAACAGTGACGGACTGAAAAACACCGAAATATTAGAGATGTTTCCGCTTGCATCAGTCACCGCCGGGTCGAACCGCCATACGTGCGGAACGTCCGGGGGAATCAACACGATGTCGCTCTGAGTGAAAGGCGCCGTAAAATCGCCGACCGTCCTTGTCCCCGCGCCGCACACCACGTAAGACAGTTCCCATTGCGAATGAGAGTGAACACCAATCTGCTTCTGCGGAGGTATGCAGACATCGTCGAATATAAACGCACATTTCTCCATAATGCAAATATAGTTCAATTTTTTAAAAATTCCGGTAAATGGAGTGAAACTTATTTTCGCTAACTTTGCAGCCGAAAACCAGACAAAAGAAATATGGCAACTGAAGCAATTCCTCTTTCCTCCAAACCGAGATTCGAGATCCTCGACGGACTCCGTGGCGTGGCAGCCATGATAGTAGTGGCGTTCCACCTGTTTGAGACCTATTCCGCCGGACCGAGCCACCAGATTCTCAACCACGGCTATCTCGCCGTTGACTTCTTCTTCGTACTCTCCGGTTTCGTGATAGGCTACGCCTACGACGACCGCTGGAACCGCATGTCGACATGGGATTTCTTCAAGCGGCGCCTCATCCGTCTGCAGCCGATGGTGATTCTCGGCACATTCATCGGAGCCTTCTGGTTTTATTTCAGCGCTGCTCCCGCCTTCGGACTGGTTATGCAGACCCCCTGGTGGAAACTACTGCTTATCATGATTCTGGGATGCCTGATGTTTCCGACTCCCCCCTCGATGGACATTCGCGGCTGGCAGGAGATCAACTCGCTCAACGGCGCGCAGTGGTCGCTGCTCTGGGAGTATATAGCCAATATATTCTACGCCCTCTTCGTGCGCCGGTTCAACACGGCTGTTCTTGCCATATTCGTCTTCCTTTCGGCGTTCCTCACCATCGACCTCGCCATGAATATTGACGCCACCGGACTTCTTGCCGTCAGAGAATATGCGAAATACACCGTAATCGGCGGATTCGGCCTGACACCCGACCAGATTTACATCGGCGTATGCCGGTTGCTTTACCCATTCTTCGGCGGACTGCTTCTCTATCGGCTGAGCAAATGGCGCATAAATCTGAAACGCGGGGCAATGACCTGGTGCTCGCTGGCGGTGGCTGTTACCCTTGTGGTGCCCCACATAGGAGGCGAGACCCACCCGTGGCTCAACGGTCTTTACTGTGCAGTGGTGATTCTGCTGGTCTATCCCGCCATCGTTGCAGCCGGAGCCGGAAGCCCGCTCACCGGAAAGAAAACCATCGCAATCTGTAAATTTCTCGGCATGATCTCATATCCGCTCTACATCACCCACTACCCCATGATTTACGTGCAGATGAACTGGGCTGCCCAGCATGCCGACGCACCCCTCGGTACCCACATCTGGGTGGCGGTCAGCATCTTCATCGCGTCAATCGCCGTGGCCTACGCCAGTGTGAAAGTCTACGACCTCCCCATCCGCGCGTGGCTCTCGGAGAAATTCATCTACCGTAAAAAGGAATCATGAATATAAGCCACATAGCTCTCCGGACCGACAACATCGAGTTGCTGAAAGATTTTTACTGCCTTTCCAGCATTATATAAAGTAATCATAGTAACGAGATTGCATTCTACGGGCTTGCATATAATTCTTTAAATCACGACAAAGACAATGAAATCGAGCAATAAATCGCGCCATCTTGTCGCGATTATTTAAGGAATTTTGCTAAATTTGTCGCGATTGACAATATTGTTATGACCACAGAAATCGAAATACTACAATTCTTACACTATAATCCGCTCTCAAAACGGACTGATATCCTACCTTCCTTATCTAAGCCGATAAGCGACAGAACCCTTATGCGAATGCTTTCAGATGCAACCGTAAAGGGGCGTATCGAGGTTGTCGGTCGCGGACCCGCTACTCGCTATAAGCTCACTCCACAGGCACATGTAACAATGGAACTGAATCTTGACACATATTTCGACAAGGATATAGATGAGCGACGGGTGCAAGAATCATTCAATTTTGAGCTTATCAATGAAATTCTTCCCAAGGTGGATTTATTCACCGATGAGGAGCTACAACGTCTTGATGAGGCGCAGGCGATATTCCGTAAGCATCTTTCGGAGATGTCCGAGTTAGAATATCGCAAAGAGATGGAACGTCTTGGAATTGATTTGTCATGGAAATCTTCGCAAATAGAGGGTAATACTTATTCTTTATTAGAGACAGAAAGATTGCTGAGAGAGAAGCAGACAGCAAGCGGAAAGACAAAAGAGGAAGCCGTGATGCTCCTCAACCATAAAGATGCACTCGACTTCATCCTTGATGTTCCCGATTATTTGAAAAATCTGACAGTTGCACGTATCGAGGAAATTCATGCGTTGCTTACAAAAGAGTTAGGGGTTGAGAGAAACATAAGGCACCGACGTGTCGGCATTACCGGAACAAACTACACTCCGCTCGACAATGAATTCCAAATCCGTGAGGCTCTTGAAGATACCGTACGTCTCATCAACGGAAAGAACAATATCTTCGAGAAAGCCCTACTCGCACTTGTTTTACTCAGCTATATTCAGGCTTTCACCGACGGCAACAAGCGCACCGCCAGAATAGTGAGCAACGGTATCCTCATCGCCAACGGCTACTGCCCCATTTCATTCCGCACTGTAGATTCGATTGACTACAAAAAGGCCATGCTGATGTTCTATGAACAGAACAATATCTCCGCTTTCAAGCGCATATTCATCGACCAATTCCTCTTCGCTGTTAAAACTTACTTTTAGGCATTTTGTAAGAAACGGTAATCTATTCCTTTTCAGAATTGTTTCAATAATAAAAGCTCAAAATATCTTGGCAAAGAAAAAATCAAAAAAATAAAAGCAGGGGGCGCCAGCAGCCGGCTCTCGCCATATCGGTTCATGTGCGAAAAGGCAAGAACGCTTCCCATCGGAAGATGTTTTGGGATGGAGAATATCACAAAGCATCTGTTTTTTTAAAGACATCCGGCAGCATTGTTTTCCCCTCGCATCTTTGGTTCTTTCGTGTTAAAAACCTTGTAAAAATTTGCCGCTCGTTTTGGTCGTTTCAGAAATAATGCCGAAATTTGCACTAAACTTATAGCCAACTGTCAATCAGTTTCTTTTTACTAAGGTAAATTACAAATTTATAATAAATTACACGCAAATAATGAAAAAAAGCGCCTTGCAGAAAGCCCGTGCGGCTTATCGTCCGAAACTCCCGATCGTTCTGACCGGTGCGGTTAAGGCAGTGGAAGGTCAGCCCACACAGTCGGTGGCAGACCAGGATGCAATCAGAAATCTGTTCCCCAACACCTACGGTCTTCCCGAACTCCGCTTTGAGAAGAACACCAACCCCGGCGCCTCAAAAGCTATCAACGTCGGCGTGATTCTTTCAGGCGGACAGGCTCCCGGCGGTCACAACGTGATTTCGGGTCTCTTCGACGGCATAAAGAAAGTGAACCGCAACAGCCGCCTCTTCGGCTTCCTCATGGGCCCCGGCGGCCTCGTTGAGCACCGCTACATGGAACTCACTTCTGAAATCATCGACGAATACCGCAACACCGGCGGTTTCGACATCATCGGCTCGGGCCGTACCAAACTCGAAACAAAGGATCAGTTCGACAAGGGTCTTGAAATCCTCAAGGAACTCGACATCAAGGCGCTCGTAATAATCGGCGGCGACGACTCCAACACCAATGCCGCAGTGCTCGCCGAATACTACAAATCGATCAACGCAGGCGTTCAGGTTATCGGCTGCCCCAAGACAATCGACGGTGACCTCAAGAACGATGTAATCGAGACCTCGTTCGGCTTCGACACCGCCACCAAAGTCTACTCCGAGGTTATCGGCAACATACAGCGCGACTGCAACTCTTCGAAAAAATACTGGCACTTCATCAAACTCATGGGCCGCTCGGCATCGCACATCGCCCTCGAGTGCGCACTCCAGTGCCAGCCCAATATCTGCATAATCTCCGAAGAGGTCGAGGCCAAGAACATGACTCTTCAGCAGGTTGTGAACGACATCGCCGATGTAGTGGCAAAACGCGCAGCCAACGGCAACAACTTCGGCAGCGTGCTCATTCCCGAAGGTCTCATCGAGTTCATTCCCGCCGTCAAGGCTCTTATCGCCGAACTCAACGATATTCTCGCAAAGAACGCCGAGGAGTTCTCCCGCCTCTCCACCGAGGAGGAGCAGCGCCAGTTCGTACTCTCCAATCTCTGCGCAGCAAATGCCGAAACTTACGCATCGCTTCCCGCAGGTGTGGCCCGTCAGCTCACTCTCGACCGCGACCCCCACGGCAACGTGCAGGTTTCGCTCATCGAGACAGAAAAGCTGCTCAGCGCCATGGTTGCAAAGCGTCTTGAAGATATGCGTGCCGAAGGCAAATACAACGGCAAGTTCACCGCCATGCACCACTTCTTCGGTTACGAAGGCCGCTGCGCCGATCCGTCGAACTTCGACGCCGACTACTGCTACGGCCTCGGCTACAATGCCGCATGCCTCATCAATGCCGGCGTAACCGGATATATGTCGTCGCTCCGCAACCTCACCAAGCCTTCCGTTCAGTGGATTGCCGGCGGTATACCCATCACCATGATGATGAACATGGAACGCCGCAACGGCGAGATGAAGCCCGTAATCCAAAAGGCTCTCGTCAAACTCGACGGCGCACCTTTCCAGAAGTTCGCCTCGCAGCGCGACGACTGGTCGTTCAACACCTGCTATACCTATCCCGGCCCCATCCAGTACTTCGGTGCTCCCGAGGTATGCGACCAGCCTTCGATGACTCTCAAATACGAGCATCAGGGCAAGTAAGGTAAAGATATATCAACCAACTTCCAGCTTGCATGAATCCCCGTCGGCGGCAATTCCGCCTCCGACGGGGATTCATTATTCTGATACAATAATAAGGATTATTTCCAGCCGCGTGTTAAGAAATCGAGAACCGAAGGAAGCGTCTGCTTCCAGTAGTTCCACGAATGATTGCCCTCCGAAGTGCGGAACACGTGGGAGATTCCGCGGTCGGCGAGAGCACGCGAAAGAGCATTGTTCTCTTCTATAAAAATATCGCTGTCGCCGCAGGTTATTATAATGTCGGTCTTGCCCGGTTCGATACTGTCTGCGAGACTTATCACCGAGTGCGCCTTCCAGCGTGCGGGATCGGAGGCATACGGACCGAGACGGCGCGACATCTTCCAACGCTTATGAAAACGCTGCGGAGTAATGTCGACTCCCCCGCTCATCGACCCGGTGCGACTCCAGATATCGGGGTGACGGATGGCGAGCCAGAGAGCGCCGTGGCCGCCCATGCTCAGACCGGCGATCGCACGGTGAGAGGCATCGGCCTCAGTCCGATAGAGGCGGTCAATCTCAGGCACGAGTGTCTCCGTGATGAAACTTTCCATCTGCATCGACTTGTCGACCGGACTGTCCCAGTACCAGCTGTCGCGTCCGTCGGGACAAACGAAAATAACCCCGTAGGCAGTAGCCAGACTGTCGAGGCTGTTATGAAAGGCGTAATCCGTGTGGTTTCCCGAATAGCCGTTGAGGAGATATACCACGGGATACCTGGCGGTATCGGAAAGATTCAGATACGATGCGGGAAGCGCCACCGTCACTTTTACCGGGGAGGGTTTGACCAAATCAGTGGCAATTGCTATTGTATCGGTCTGCCGGATGGCAAAAGCCGCCGTGACGGTGAGTATAAGCAGCAGGAGGCAGGCAAGTCGTTTCATTTTTTAAGGAGTATTTTCCCGCAAAATTAAAAAAAGGGATGCACAATGAACAGATTTCAGCGTTAAAATTGTTACATTTGCGATAAGAATACGAGATTATGGATTTTAAAACGTTTTTCAGCCGGCTCTCAGACCAGACAAAGCACTTGTGGCAGTACTGTTCGGAGGGTGTGTGGGAAGACACTCGGTCGAACTGGAAAATCAACACGATAAAAACGCTGAACCTCACGGTGAGATCGTTTCTCAACAGTGACCTTCAGAGCAATTCATGCGCCATGACCTACCGCACGCTTCTTGCGATAGTTCCGGCACTCGCCCTGCTGTTTGCCATCGGAAGAGGATTCGGATTCCAGAATCTTCTGCAGGACGAGCTGTTCAAATACTTCCCGTCGCAGCATACGGCACTCCAGGCGGCGCTGAATTTCGTGGACTCATACCTTGCCCAGGCCTCGGAAGGAATCTTCGTGGGAGTCGGCATAGTTTTCCTTTTGTGGACCCTTATCTCGCTGCTGATGAACGTGGAAGACGCCTTCAACGCCGTATGGGGCGTGACGAGCGGCAGATCTATCTGGCGCAAAATCACCGACTACACCGCCATCCTCATCATACTTCCCATAATGATGATCTGCTCGGGAGGCATTTCGATTCTGATGTCGAGTACGCTGCAGAAATTTTTCGACCTCGAGTTCCTCACTCCCGTGCTTACGGTTGTGCTCGACTGCGCGTCGTATCTGTTCTCATGCCTCTTCTTCACGGGCGCCTACATGCTTATCCCCAACACCCGGGTAAAGTTCTCGAATGCCATCGTGGCCGGATGTCTGGCCGGTATATCGTTTCAGTTCCTGCAGTGGCTCTTCGTGTCGGGTCAGATGTATGTGGCGAAATACAACGCCATCTACGGCAGCTTCTCATTCCTCCCTCTGTTGCTGATATGGCTTCAGCTTACCTGGCTCATCACCCTCACCGGCGCGCTCGTATGCAGTTCGGCGCAGAACATCTTCCGTTTCAGCTTTGAGAAACAGATCAAAAGCATATCGCCCGACTACCGCTGCCGCGTCTGTCTGGCGGTAATGACAATAATCGTAAAACGATTCAACTCCAACTTGGAACCGGTAACCACCGGCGATATTTCCGAACGCTCAGGCATTCCACCCACTCTCGTTGACAGCGTGATCAGGAAACTCCTAAAAACCGGCCTGATCGCGAAAATTGCCACCGAAAGCAAAAACCGGCCGTCGCCGCTGGTGCCGACGCATACCCCCGACACCTATACGGTGGCATACGTAATCCTGGCGCTGCGAAAAAACGGATTCTCAGACTTCATCCCCGGCTTCAGCACGCAGTTCGCTCCGATCGACAGAATTATAGACAACATTAACACCAGACTCGGTGACGGGGATGGGAACATTCCTCTCACCGAAATCGACATCAAAATTTAAAATATGAAAGATCCTATCGCAACCAAAGCTGCTCCCGCAGCCATCGGCCCCTACAGTCAGGGTATCAAATGCGGACCCCTCCGCTTTATCTCCGGCCAGATACCTGTAAATCCCGAAACCGGCTCCATTCCGGAAGGTATCAAGGCCCAGACAGCCCAGTCAATCGCCAACATCAAGGCTATTCTCAAGGAAACCGGCATGACGCTCGGCAACGTTGTGAAAACCACCGTATTCCTTGCCGACATGAGCCTTTTCGGCGACATGAACGAAGTTTACGGTCAGGAATTCTCCGAACCCTATCCGGCCCGCTCGGCTGTTGCCGTAAAAGAACTTCCAAAGCAGGTGCTTGTTGAAATCGAGGTGATCGCCGCCGAATAAGTTATCAGCTCAGACACAACGGCAGAGGCATCAGCGCTTTTAAACTGATGCCTCTGTCGTTATCTGAATTTTAGCATAAGTATTCTTACCGGAGGAGAATCCGCCGGTATCCGGCGCCGGATATTTTCGAGAGATTCCGGAAAATTGTAAGGGTCGAGTCTGCAATCCTCCTCCCGGAGCAGACAATCACCCGGCAGAGCCACTATGACGCCGTTGAGCGCCTCGGTTGCCGGGGTCTCCATAGTGAACGGATGAAAAACAAGCCCGCAAGGACAGGCGTCGTCCCATTCCGCCACGACGTTGCGCAATACCATGCCCGAGGCCACGGCGGCATGGCAGTAAACCCTGCGGAGCATCAGCGGTGGCGGATAAGAGTTGAGGGATGGCGTGCGCGCATGGCCTTGTTGTTGTCCTTATTGCGGGTGCGCACGAGTGAAATCGAATCGAGAAACGCCACTTCGCCCGGCGCGGGCGAGTAGCGCAGCGAGCCGTAGATATTGATGCCCGACTTGACCGAATCCAGCACAATTTCCAGACTGTGCATGCCGTCGCCGCTGAATGAAGCCGAAGAATATTCGGTGGTTCCGTCGTTGTACTCCACGGCAATATCCATCGTCATGGGCGAACGTGTGTCGGCCATCTTCGCGTTAAGCGTAAATCGGTCGCCGCGCTCCCAGTTGCGGTCGGTGGTATGGTGGAAACGTATTATGTCGCTTGCCATGTCGGTGGTGAAACGCTGGGTGCGCAATCCCTGCCAGATGTTGACCGAGTCGCCGTCCGCGCTGGTCGTCACGGCTAATTTCGTGCGCGCACCCGACTTCTCTGCTTCCGCTATCCGATCCTCGAGGATGGAAATGGTCTTGTCGTAGACCTCCATGTATTTGTCAATGTGATGTCCGTACCATACCATCGACGTATCGACCTGTTCGTCGGTCACACCGTGCCGCCGGTAAACCGATTGCTTCATCAGCATCTTCATGGAGTCGGAACTGTAGACGCGGGAATTGTCCTCAACCACCGCCTCGCCTATATGAACGTCGGCCATAAGCTCCGCCATTTTGTCTGGCGCGATGACCTCGGAAGGCACTTGCCTGCAGGCCGTCATTCCCAACAGTAGCGAGGCCGCTACCGGAATCAGCGCCCGTAAAGAATCAGTCAGCATCGCCGTTGCCTTTCTCCCCGGAGGGATTATCGAGTTTGAGTTCCTCTTCCCGGAGCGCCGACGGAGTCTGGATGCAGCGGTGGTAGAAAATCACCAAGGTGATGATGCCCACTGAAATTGCAGCATCGGCGAAATTGAACACCGGCTGGAAAAACAGAAATTCTCTGCCGCCGCAGAATGGCATCCAGTCGGGCCATACGAACGAGAAAAGCGGAAAATAGAGCATGTCGACCACCTTGCCGTGGAAAAGCGGAGCATAACCTCCTCCCTCCGGAAACAGCACGGCCACTTCCGGCGGAAAAGGATTGTTGAAAATCACACCGTAGAAAATACAGTCGAAAATATTGCCCGCCGCGCCCGCCGTGACGAGCGCCAGACAGACCATATAGCCGGTGGGAACCACCTTCAGACAACGTATTTTCAGTATATACCACACGAGCACCCCAACGGCAAGAATCCTGAACAGTGTCAGAAAAAGCTTGCTGCCGAGTTCCATTCCGAAAGCCATTCCGTTGTTCTCGATGAAAAACAGCTGGAACCAGGAGAAGATTCTAACATCCTCTCCAAGATAGAAGTGGGTTTTCACCCATATTTTGAGAATCTGGTCTATAAGAATGACGCAGACTATTATCAGAGCGGCGATCGTACCCTTTGAAAGTTTCATGTTTCGGAATGACGGTGACTGTTTTATGAGATGTGAACGGCAGCGCGGCGATTATTTTTTCTTCTGGGCGTTTTTGGCTTCCACGCTGCGTGTGGCGTGGGGCACGGCGCGCAGACGCTCCTTTGGAATGAGTTCGCCTGTCTCGCAGCAGATGCCGTAGGTCTTGTTTTCTATGCGCAGAAGAGCGTTCTGCAGGTGGGTTATGAACTTTAGCTGACGCTGTGCCTGCTGTCCGGCCTCCTCTTTCGAAAGGGTTGTGGCACCCTCTTCGAGCACTTTGAACGTAGGCGAGGTGTCGGCGATATCGTTGCCTTCCGAATTGGTGAGAACAGACTTCAGCGAGTCGTATTCACGCTGAGCCTTGGCAAGTTTTTCAAGAATGAGCTCCTTGAACTCCTGGAGTTCCTCGTCGGAGTATCTTTTCTTTTCGCTCATGGCAGTGTTTTTTATTAGGGTTAGAAAAGAACCGGGCGGTAACTGCGGGAAGCAGCCCCGCCCGGTATAACGTATTATTTATTCAACGTAATCATGACGTCAACGTTCACGTCGTCCATCGAAAGCGTCTCCACGTCAGCGCTGCCCTGGGGGAGCGCAGCCACAGTGAGCGACGACGCGAGCACCTGACGCGATATGTAGTCGGCGAAATCGCGGAGCGCTTCGTCAGTGTCGGCACCGGGAGCGAACACGAGCGAGATGCGGTCGGTTATGTCGTAGTCGCGGCTCTTTCGGATATTCTGAATACGGTTCACTATGTCGCGGGCAATGCCTTCGCGGCGCAGTCCGGGGGTGACGGTGACGTCGAGGGCTATCGTAAGCGAGCCGTCGTTAGCCACAAGCCAGCCGGGGATATCCTCGGAAATCACTTCGACGTCGGCGAGATCAACCACGGCAGGCGCACCGTTGACCTCGATGGTGAGCTGCCCTTCTTTTTCGAGACGCGCGATAGAGCTGTTGTCGAGATTTTTGAGCACTTCCGCCACGGCCTTCATGTTTTTGCCGTGCTTCGGCCCGAGCTTTTTGAAGTCCGGTTTCACGCGCTTCACGAGCACACCTTCGCCGGAGTCGACGATCTTCATCTCCTTTACATTGATCTCGCTCATCACGAGATCTTTCACCGCTTCAATAGCCTGGCGCTGGGCATCGTCGGCCACAGGAACCATAACGGTCTGCAGCGGCTGGCGCACTTTCAGGTTCACCTTGCGGCGCAGTGCGAGTGCCATCGAAGTGATTTCCTGCGCCATCTTCATGCGGTTTTCGAGAGCACTGTCAATCAGGGTTTCGTCGGCGACAGGAAATTTCGCCAGATGAACCGAACCGTCGCCAAGGGTGAGATCACGGTAGAGCGCGTCGGCGTAGAACGGAGCGAACGGCGCTATGAGCAACGAAATCGTGCGCAGGCAGGTGTAGAGCGTCTGATATGCGGCGAGTTTGTCGTCGGTCATGCCGCCCCCCCAGAAGCGCTTGCGGTTGAGGCGGACATACCAGTTCGAGAGATTGTCGTTTACGAAATCATTGATGGCACGTGCCGCGCGGGTGGGCTCGTAATCGTCGAGAGCAGTTGTCACATCTTTCACGAGAGTGTTGAGAAGCGACAGTATCCAGCGGTCTATTTCGGGGCGTTTCTCCACCGGAATCTGCGGTGCTGTCGGGTCGAAACCGTCGACATTGGCGTAGAGGGCGAAGAAACTGTAGGTATTATATATTGTGGAGAAGAGCTTGCGCGAGGTCTCCTGCACGCCCTTGAGATCGAACTTGAGGTTGTCCCAGGGCGACGAGTTTGCAATCATATACCAGCGCACGGGATCGGCGCCGAATTCGCCGATCGGGTCGAATGGATTTATGGCATTGCCGAGACGTTTCGACATCTTGTTGCCATCCTTGTCGAGTACAAGGCCGTTGGAAACAACAGCCTTGTAGGCCACCGAGTCGAAAACCATACCGGCAATGGCGTGGAGAGTGAAGAACCAGCCGCGGGTCTGATCAACCCCTTCGGCTATGAAATCGGCGGGATAAACCTCGCGCTTTTCAAAAGCGTCTTTGTTTTCAAATGGATAGTGGATCTGAGCGTATGGCATAGAACCGGAGTCGAACCACACGTCGATAAGGTCTTTCTCGCGGCGCATAGGCTTGCCTGAGGGCGACACGAGTATAATATCGTCGACATACGGGCGATGGAGGTCGATGCGCTCGTAATTCTCCTTATTGTATTCGCCGGGCACGAATCCGGCTTTCTTATAAGGATTCTCAGCCATGACGCCGGCTGCAACAGCCTTCTCGATTTCGGCATAGAGATGCTCGACGCTGTCGATTATCATCTCCTCAGAGCCGTCCTCCGTGCGCCAGATGGGGAGCGGGGTACCCCAGTAGCGGCTGCGCGAAAGGTTCCAGTCCTGCAGATTCTCGAGCCACTTGCCGAAACGGCCTGAGCCGGTCGAAGCCGGTTTCCACTTTATACCTTCATTAAGCTCCATGAGGCGCTCGCGCACGGCGGTGGTCTTTATGAACCAGCTGTCGAGCGGGTAGTAGAGCACCGGCTTGTCGGTACGCCAGCAGTGGGGATAGCTGTGGACGTGCTTTTCGATGCGGAACACTTTGTCGGCTGCCTTGAGATCCATGCAGATCTGCACGTCGAGAGTCTCGGCGTCGGCAGGAATGGAATCGTCGTAAGCGTTCTTCACATATTTGCCTTCCCACGGACGGTATGCCTCGACATCAACACGCTCCTCCACGAATTTCGGGTCGAGGTCGGAGAGCATATAGAACCGGCCTTTCAGGTCGACCATCGGGCGGATGTTGCCGTCGCGGTCAATGAGATGGAGCGGCGGGATGTTGTTCTGTTTCGACACCCGCTGGTCGTCGGCGCCGAAAGTTCCTGCTATATGCACGATGCCCGTACCGTCTTCGGTCGTGACATAGTCTCCCGGGATTACACGGAAAGCGCCCTCGCCCGGATTTACCCACGGCAGAAGCTGTTCGTAGTGCATGCCGACGAATTCCGAACCCTTGTGCTCACCCACAACCTTATAGGGGACGAGCTTATCGCCTTTCTTATACTCGTCGAGTGCCAGATCAGCAGCCTTGGGATTGAAAATCGAACTGAAGAGCTCTTTAGCCACCACAACGGTAATCGGGTTGCCGCTGTAGGGGTTGTAGGTCTGTACGATGTTGTAGACTATGTTCGGACCCATGGCGAGCGCCGTGTTCGACGGCAGTGTCCACGGCGTGGTTGTCCATGCCAGGAAATAAGGCTTGCCCCACTGTGTGAACTCGGCGTTGATGGTGGCGAACTCAGGTTTGTCTTCTATAACAGCTGCAAACTCTGCTATGCAGGTGGTGTCTTTCACGTCGCGGTAGCATCCGGGCTGATTGAGCTCGTGGGAGCTCAGACCGGTTCCCGCAGCGGGAGAATAGGGCTGGATTGTATAGCCCTTGTAGAGGAAGCCCTTTTTATAGAGCTGCGCGAGAAGCCACCATACGGTTTCGATATAACGGTTGTCGTAGGTGATGTAAGCGTTGGGCATGTCGACCCAATAGCCCATCTGAGCGGTGAGTTCCTCCCACTCGCGGGTATATTTCATCACCTCGGCACGGCAGGCGGCGTTGTAGTCGTCGACCGAAATCTTCTTGCCGATGTCCTCCTTCGTGATACCGAGATTCTTCTCGACGCCCAGCTCCACGGGCAGTCCGTGGGTGTCCCAGCCGGCCTTGCGTTTCACCTGGAAGCCCTGCATGGTCTTATAGCGGCAGAATATATCTTTTATTGTACGCGCGAGCACGTGATGGATGCCCGGCTTGCCGTTGGCGGAAGGCGGCCCTTCGAAAAACACGAACGACGGGCAGCCCTCGCGCTCGGTCATGGTGCGTTCAAAAACGTTGTCGGCCTCCCATTTACCGCGCATCTCGCGGTTGATTTCCGGTAGATTGAGACCGTTGTATTCGTTGAATTTCTTGCTCATGATTACTTGAATTTCGAATATAATGACTGGAGTGCTTCCGTAAGACCGTCTCGGTTCTTACCGCC